>JBQTIK010000123.1:0-14389 GCA_052388195.1 Nitrososphaerota archaeon
AACAAACTAATGGATGGTTTACAAATGGATATTGGTATCTTCAAACACGTTTATGCACTTTCAACGATGATAGATAATGATAAGATTTTGATGGTCATAGTTCCAAAAACCACGGATCTGTTTGAGCTAATTCATGTTGCCGAAGACGTAACTGACATTAGCATATCGCCTCTAGATAATCTAATTGAAAAATAGTGAGTAAAACTCGAAACTTAGAATCGCAATTCTTATTACTTACACACCAAAGATCAATCTAACTTGAGAAAAGTGCTTGTTTTTGGGATAATCTCAATATTGCTTATCATACCGGTCTCAAACCCAGCTTGGGCAAAATATGACGCAAGTCATCTTCGGGAACCAGAAATAACAGTCAGTCCCACATCTGGACCACCGGGAACAGAAGTTACAATCACGGTCTCAAACTTTCCTGATATATCAGATGAACCATATCCATATCCAGACTTTTACGTATATCTGCCATTTGCGGCAGCAATTGGAAGCAATGTGCCAGGTCCGTGTGGAAAAGAGATGTGCTTTCCAATATACACATACGAAGATGCACAGAGAGGAAACTTTGCAGACAAGGAAATAACATTCACACTATTTAGCTTGTCAAACCCCAAACCAGTGATGAAAAGTGGATTGCTGCACAGCGTTTGTGATATTACAGTAAACGGCAAGTTGCAACAAAGTTTTGGAGATACCTGCTATAAGAAAAACCAGCCGCCAGGTCAGTATGAAATCAAATTCGCATGGGCAGCAAAGACACAACCAGACGTGCCATACATTGTAAAAGTAGTAACATTTACAGTAACTGAAGGCGGCGAAGCCCCAGAATCAACATCAGAAAACCCAAGTGATGTTATAATAAAACAATATGAACTTGGCCTGATAAGCGAAGCGGAGTTTGAAGAGCGACTAAAAGATCTTGGATGGAATTTAGAAGAGATACGACAAGCCAAAGCACTAATTGGAAAGCTTCCACACCAAATAGCAGGCGAAGCTCCAGAACAAAAAGAAGCCATTGAAGAAGGAATCAAGAAGGCAGAAGAAAAAATCGAGTTACCACAACCTTCCACGCCAAAAAGCGGATGTCTTATAGCTACGGCAGCATTTGGATCCGAGCTTGCATCACAAGTTCAATTTCTAAGAGAGTTCCGCGATGATACTATACTTACAACAACATCAGGAGCCAGCTTCATGAGCGTCTTTAACACAGTATACTATTCCTTTAGTCCGACTATAGCAGACTGGGAAAGACAAAACCCACTGTTGCAGGAAACAATCAAGACCGCACTCTATCCACTTTTAGGGATTTTACAACTCTCCACGATATCTCACACCGGAGAATCATCCGAGTTTTCAGTTCTGACCTCAGGCTTCATTGCCGCCTCTCTTATAGGTGCAACCTACATGTGGCCAGCCGGATTTGCGCTAAGGGGAGTAAGAAATGGCTCAAGACCAGATGCAAAACTAGCGCTTGGAACAATTCTAGTTTTAACAACATCAGTGATTGGCGCACTAGCATTTTCAAACGTGGCAGTTCTAATAGTAACAACCTCAGCGCTTGTGCTATCACTAGTGGGAGTCTCTGCAATATTTACTGCGTGGGCTGTTGTCAGGCTAGCACAAAAAGTTAGAAATTAAGCTACCACATAATCATACATGTAATTGGATCTAGTTTTTTCTGACATACATGCAGACATTGATGCACTGGATGCCATTCTAAAAATAGCTACAAGCAACGAGTTTACCAAAAAATATGGCAACTTTGAAAGAATAATAAATCTAGGAGACATCCTAGAAAGAGGATCGCACCCAAAAGAAGTTCTTACAAGATTGCAATCACTTGCACAAAATTATCCAATTTTTTCTGTCATAGGAAACCATGATGAAGCTTTTTTGTACAAAAGACCGGTAAGTGGTTCTTCACTTCAAAGCTGGGCCGCCCATCAAAGCCTCACTGACAACGATCTCTCATTTTTTCCAAAAAACAAAGATGGAACTTTTGGCCAGCAGCTATTCATGGATACAAAAAACGGTCTTTTTTGCGTTCATGGTGGACCTCTTGATCCGCTAAAGATCACACCAAAAGATGCTAATGATGAGGCATGGTTATACCAGCGATCATGGCAGAGGTTGTCAGAAGAGGATTTTGAGTACTTTAGCTATTACGGCTATCACTACAAGGCTTCTTCTGCTTTTGGCGAGGCAAAAAATCATCTTAACAACTTTGTAATTTTATGTGGCCATCAACACACCGAGATTGCACTAGTACAGGATGATGAAGTCAAAGAGATCTTTTCCTCTCTTAAAACAACACAAGAAAAGACATCTGGCTTTGTGCTTGCCAAAAGAGAAATTGAGATCAGCCCGTCTTGCAACTATTTGATTAGGCTTGGCTTGGGTGGACCTAGCGGCTATTATGGTGCTGGAACACCGCAACCACATTTTGGAATAATACAACACAACCCAAAGAAAGTCATCCTCTTTACGGTGGAATAATTATGTACAAAGCCGTTCAAATGATATCAGGAATAATTTTTGCACTTTTGCTGTTGCCATCAGTTGCATATGCAGAAAAGATCCCTGATTATTTTCATCCTTATGCACCAATATCTACAGACAAGCAAGTATACAGCTGGACAGACAAGGTTCACATTACAATTGCTGCACCAAGCTGGAATGAAAACAGATACGGAATAGATTCCATAGGTGATATCGAAGGTTACTTCATAAAGATATCAACAACCGGTCACGAGCTTGAACCATACAGATTGGTTGAGACAGCACCAAACAGCGGAATTTTTGTCGGCGAAGTTATCCTTACAGGATTTTCCCATGATGCTACTGGCGACGGGCAAATTGACACGCATCCACGAACGATCGGCGCAGGTCCATCAAGTGGCTTTTTAGAAGCAGACAGGGATGATGGTCTTACAATATCATTTGAATTTGCAGACGGTGTTGTTCTAACACAGAACGTACGCATAAGCTGGAATCAAGCTGAAATCAACTTTGATAAAACATCATATCTTCCAGATGAGATTGTAAAAGTTCAAATCATGGATCCTGACATGAATCTAAATCCAGAATCTGCTGACACGATTTCAGTAGAGGTATCGTCAGACTCTGACAGCGCAGGAATCACAGTAGACACAATAGAGACAAAAGAAAGCTCAGGAGTCTTTGAGGCAACTATTTCTTTGACACAGACCGGTGTCTCAAGTGGCAATAGACTACATGCAATTCCAGACGACATGATATATGCAAAATACGAGGATAACACACTCCCCTCACCTTACAGCATAAACGACAGCTTGGACGTTGTGGCAGATTCTGTATTGATATCTCAAACTCACATCCTTGAAAAAGTCGCATTTGGAAATACAATTCTTGCAGACAACCTAGGTATTCCAGTACAAGACCCAAAAGCAGGTCAACAGCTGCAGGTGGTGTCAGAAATTCAAAATAAACAAAGCTATGAGCAACCTTTCGTGTATTTAGTGCAGGTAAAGGATTCTACTGATACCGTTGTTTGGCTTTCATGGTTTAAGGGAAGCCTAGCCATAAACCAAAGGCTTGACGTCTCACAATCTTGGCTTCCCCTTGATGGTGGTACCTATACTGTGGAAACCTTTGTCTGGAAGTCTATTGCGAATTCTTCTCCCCTCGCACCATCGCTAGCATCAGTATATGAAATCAAACCATGAAAACAGCTAGGTTGTAAGTTCAGGTTTAAGAGTCCACGCAACGGCTAGGATGACAAAGGGAATGGAAATCATTATCGTAATTTGTAAGATTATGAATAGCTGACTTTGTGTCGCCGCTGGATTTGTTATGATAAATGGTAAGGGCAGCGTGATTACAAACCAGATTACAGAAATCAGAATGATTATTTCTAATTTTTTTTTCTTCTTTGGGTTCATACCGAAACTACGGAATTGATGTATTAATTTGATTGCAATGACATAGACGATTATTTAGCAGCGACTCCACCATCCAGTGCTAGGACTGTTCCTGTAGTCCACGACGAGTCGTCTGATGCAAAATAAAGAATAGCTTTTGCCACATCTTCTACCGTCCCTATTCTTCCAATTGGGTGCTCTGCAGCAGCCATCTTTCTTTCTGCCTCTGAAGTCAGATATGGTTTTGTCATGTCTGTCTCAACTATGCCAGGGCAGACACAGTTTACGCGAATTTTGGATTTTGCATATTCAATTGCCCACGCTTTTGTAAGCAGCACAAGCGCGCCTTTTGATGCAGTATATGCATCTGCTTCAAAATTTTCAAATCCCTTAAGGCCCGCATTTGAGGAAACATTTATGATCGAACCACCATTTTTTTCCATAAAAGGAATGACTGCTCTTGTGAAACGAAATTGTCCTGTCAGGTTTACATCAATTACCTCATTCCATTCCTTGTCTGAAATTTTGTGTAGTGGCTTTATCTGAGGAAAAATTCCCGCATTATTTACCAAGATATCTATTTTACCAAATTTATCTACCGCCTTTTTTACAACATTTTGAACATCGCTGTCATTTCTAATGTCACCTGCTATCCAAATCACATTGCCAATCTCTTTTGCAGTCTCCTCAAGTCTTTTTGGATCTCTTGCAGTGATTACAACACTTGCTCCTTCTTGTGAAAAGAGCTTGGCAGTAGCCTTTCCAATACCACGGCTACTGCCAGTTACGATTGCAACCTTTCCAGTCAGCTTCATAAAATGAGATACAAAAAGGCGCTTTTTAATTCTAGAGCTTTATACCAAAGGTCCAGTGGCGATTTAGTACAAAATTCACAGAAGACGCAATTCCTATAGATATTAAAGCCGCTAAAAGATAGTACAAGGACAGTTTTTCTACAAATAGATAATTAAATCCAAGTTGTATTCCCATCCCAACAAGACTTACGCCAATAAACTTGGCATACATGAAAGCAGTTCTCTGCTTTTTGATTGAATCCCTAAAAGTCCAGATCTTATTAAAAAAGAAATTTGTTGTAATGGAGATATAGATTGCTATGGAAGAAGAAAGTAGATACCACAACCCAGCAAATTCTGTAAGCGAATAAAGAATTCCTAGATTAACAAATACACCGCTTGCGCCTACCAGATAATACTTGAAAGCATGCCTTGCAAATAGTGGTATTCCCCCAAACCTTTTTTGCTCGCCCAGAGTCATTTGGTTTTATTCAACATTTCATCGCTTAATAAATGGGACTGATGACAATGTCAACACCTTTGTCTGGTATTTCGTGGCACACTCCTTTCTTACAAAAAATAAAATGATCGGCCTTGCGATTTTCTAATTCTAGATATTTAGTTGAAAAAATCTTTTAAAAACAAAATAATATGTGAAAAAACCCACATGAACTGATAAATAGTTCGCAGTCTTATACTAAAACATGCAGAAGGATGCAATTTCCACTGCTTAAAGCGCGTGGTCCCGTAGAATAATAAATGAAATCGGGCGCTCTGCGTCGATTCAAAGAGGTAATCTCTACCCTTCTGACGGGGGGCCACGCCACTTATGTTTTAGTCAAATCCACTGAAACGCTACCAAGCAGGTTGCCATGTGGGTTTATCACAATTTGAAGCTGCTGGTCTTCTGGGATCTGAATCTCTTTTTTGCCAAGATAGTCCCAGGTATAATAAGTGGAAATTCCTGTCTCATGTGGAGTTCCCTGAAGCTGAAAATCTTCTGCAAAAGAAAAAGTTGCACCCTTTAGGGCAATCGAAAGCGTTTGCGGGCTGTCGCCATTTGGTACAAAACTAAATTGGTATGTTCCTTTTTGAATTTCAAAAACGTCAGTAAAAATTCCGTTCGTGTACAGCTTAGGATCTGCCAACGTTACATGATAGGCAACACGCTTTTCAGATTTTTCAGACTGGAGTTCTACTGAAAGTCCTACTATCGCTATGGCAACAGCTATAGCCACTCCAACATAGACTGCCTTTTTCATGTATAAAATTGAATCCTGTAATTTTTAAAAATTCTTAAAATTAGAGTTTGAGGGATTCCTTGAGTCCTTTGTATCTGTTTCTTATAGTAACTTCTGTCACGCCAGCAGCCTGCGCAACATCTTTTTGTGTTTTGTTTTCACCATTCATCACACAAGAAAGATACAATGCAGCTGCAGCTAGTCCCATCGGATCCTTTCCTGCAGAAATCTCAATCTCCGCAGCATCTTTTAAGATTAACAATGCCTTCCGTTTTGTCTTTTCGCTAAGTCCAGCTTTGCTTGCTATTCTTGCTACACATTTTATTGGATCCACCACTGGCATCTTAAGGTCAAGTTCTCTTAGAAGTAATCTGTAGCATCTTGCCACATCTTTTCTCTTGATGTTGATTCCATTTGCAACATCAGTTAGAGTTCTTGGTGTTTCCGTGTCCCTGCATGCTGCATAAAGTGCAGCTGCAACAAGTCCTGGAATTGATCTACCTCTAACAAGACCTTTGTCTAACGCCTTTCTGTAGATGTATGCAGTTTTTTCTATTACAGCATCAGAAAGTGCAAGCTTGTCTTTTAGCCTATCAAGCTCACTGAAGGCTTGTCTAAAGTTTCTATCTACTGGCTCGTGAACTTGACTTCTGCTATCCCACGTTCTAAGTCGTTCTATCGTGCTTTTCATAGAAGCAGACAAAGGTTTTCCAGATGCATCCTTGTCTGCAGGACCAATTATGGTTGCAAGTCCCATGTCATGCATTGCAAGCGATGTAGGAGTTCCAGTTCTGCTTCTATCTTCATGTTCTTCTTTGGAAAATGAACGCCACTCTGGACCTGATTCCTCAACCCTTTCTGTAAGGACAAAGCCGCAATTCCCACAAAACATCTCGCCGGTGGTACTATCTGTTACCATTGGGCCTTTTCCACAACGCGGGCAACGCCCACCACTATTGAAAGTTTCACGCGTCATATAATATCTAATAAAAGTTTCGATCAGAGGGCAATAAAAAGATTTAACTATAAGCATTTAATCAATTCTTTACATCAAAATCTAGATTATAGTATAAAAGATATAACCTATTTAAATTAGAATTAGAATTATTATAAATAATTACATTTCGTACCGCTATGCTTTTATTTTATTATTGTAACCCCCCTGGATTTTCTTGCCCACTTTTTAGATTAAATTTACAAAATAGAATGCTCTCATGAGATGGTAAATGATCAGATATTGTAGATAGTCATCTCATTGATTTTTTTGCAGCTAGTTTTGTCAGCTCAAATCAAAAATAATCTTAATTTGCAAAATTTTGTTTACAAAAACCATCCAAAGCAAAAATTTAAATACGATTTTTTTGATTCACAGGCATTAAATAAAATGGAAAAATGTCCACTTTGCTGTGAACCACAGCAATCAACTGCTGCACTCCAGGTTCACATAAAGAAAATCCATCCGCAGAGAAGACTCAACTTACAAATAGCGCGATAATCTCTGGTCTGAGGATAGATTGAAAGGATGTATCCAATTTAGGTTATCCACAAAATTTTGAGATTCATTCTAGAGCAAATTGAATGATATTTTGAACTTTTATCAATGCAAGTAACTATGAGGAAGAAGGAAGGCAGAGGCAGTTTTGTTAGCTAAATTTAGCCTACAGTGAACCTCATTTCACACCTTGAATTAATAATTAATTTATTTACTCATTACCATGCCAGGTTTCGATAAGAAATGGACGAAGCCCCCTACACCAAGTCTTGGGGAACGAATCAATGATGCAATAAGCCCAAAGGGCCCACTAAAACCCCGAATGGAAGTAGCAGTACGAAAATTGCAGAATCAAATTTCTAAATTAGACAGCATGATTAACAAACTAAAACAAAGGGACGAAAAGCTTTTCAAAAGAATTGTAACTGCAACACAGCAACATGATACTACCACTAGTAGAGTTTTATCAAAAGAACTAGCTGAAGTTAGAAAAGTAACAAAGCTATTAGGAAACGCAAGGATGGCGCTTGAACAGATCGAGCTTAGATTAAGTACATTCCATGATCTTGGTGATACAGTAGTTACTATAATGCCAACAATCGGTCTTATGAGGAGCTTAAGATCATCACTTGTCAAGTTCATGCCAGAAGCAGATCATGAGCTAGCTGGTATGACCGAGATGTTAAACGGTCTTATGACAGATACATTCCATAGTGGAGACTTTGGAATCGATTCTGAAGCAACAACTGAAGAATCAGAAAAGATCTTGCAGGAAGCAGCAGCAGTAGCAGAGGCATCAATAAACGATAAACTACCATCAATGCCTGCTGAGCAATCATCCTCTGCACGATACATCTAGTCTTTCCTGTGTGATAGTCTGTAACGAAGATACAACCTAAACAAAACAAAAGATGCAGCTAAAATAACAGAAGAAGCCAGAAACGAGGCAGTATAACCAAACAAATATGTAAGTTGTCCTGTTGCTAGCGCACCACCAAAAACACCAATTCCTATGATTGAGCTGTTCACACCAAGATACTTTCCTTCAAAACCTTGTGGAATACTTTTGAACAAAATAACTGAGCTTGATGTGCTGAAAATAGAAAACGCTACAACCATTAAACAGGCAGAAATAATTGCCACCACAAAAGTGCCAATTCCAAGCATTAGTGGAACAAGCAAACCTGCAATAAGCACGGCTATTATTCTTGGTGCATACGCAATCATAGTAGCACGCTCTTCTCCCACCCTTGATATCAATCTAGGAACAACAAAGAAAATTGCAATCATCATAGAGGTTTGTATCATGTAAATTAAAAACACAGCCGAGTCGGGAAAGTTAAAACTCTTCAAAAAGGGCGTATAGGCAGTAAAGTAAATGTTACTACCAAAGTAGAAAAGAAAATTGGTTAAAAATAAGATTCCTATTTCATCAGAAACCTTTCCCTTGAATATAGTAATTATGTGTCTGTAGTCATATAATTCAGGAATTTTGAGAAATACAAAGTGAAAGTGAGTAAAGCTATAGGTCAAGGCATGTATTGAATGTGCAATACTGCTGCGTTCAAGATTAAAGTGGGATTCCTTTATGGTCATACTAAGTGCTATAGCTATACCACTTGATATTGCACAGATCAAAAAATATGGGCTTAAATCGAAATACAAGCTCCAGATAGTTCCTATGAGTAATGCACCAAGCATTCCAAAAGTTGCAATTATTGATGTTCTTGCAAATAACCAACCCCACTTATTTTTCTGGACAGATTCCATGACAAGTAGGTGTGTCACTGGATTTTTTCCTACTACAAAGAACCCAATTACTGGTGAAATTACAAAAAGTGCGTCAAGGCTTTTTGTGAAATACAACCACATGCAGCAAAGCAATATGACAAAAAGTGAGACAAGAAGAACTGCTCGCCTTACATGGAATCTGTCTATTACTTTGCCCCAAAATATAGAACCAAATGCCGCTGCTCCATAATGTAATGCTACTATAACTGAAACTTCATTGATGCTCCCACCAAGAAAAATTACATACAACGGAAGAACTGTGTGTAATCCTTCGGCTGTTGTGTTTGCAGGAAGAAGGTACCATAACCAGTCTCGACTCTTGGGAAATGACATTGTTTTCGATAGTCATCAGTCTGCCATATTATTGTACGATGCATTTGAAAAACGGAAAAATATCATCATGCAGCAGCGTGTTGTAACACGCCGAAGCACAAGGTTGGATCCTAAGACCCAAAAGCTTCATGATGACCTTTGTCACCACTTCTTGGGAGTTTTTCATCCCATAGACAGCTTCATCCTTTTACACGGAAGAGGGTTTTTCCTTCACCGTTTGCTTGACTGCATGATTCCTATCTTGGGAGGATGTTCCTTTGATAGGGACATAATATACGTCATCAAATTATTTAAGTTTTGTTTGATTATCCTACTTGAAATTTAGAGTTTTCTTCGTAAAATATAGGAACTACATTATATGGAACTTTTCTTGAAAATTATCTAATCAACATTTTTATGTTGTAGATACATATCTGGACTATAACAAAAGAAATCGACCTCTATCAGATGATTTATGAGTCAAATCTGGAAAGTAAGTTAGAGCAGATTCTAATCGGCCTGTCAAAAGACAACCAATCACCAAAGATTAGAGAGTCAATATACCGATTTTTGCTTTATGTGCAGCACGCTTCAGAAAACTTTTGGGTAACATTTCACAAAGCCAAAACCTATCAAGAAAGGCTTGAATGTTACTACCAATTTACAAAGAATCAATGTCTTGCTACAGAGGTTCTGATACGAGACTTGGATTCGATATTGGATGACGCTGAAGTTAAAGAAAATCTTAATGCAATTCTAAAAGAAGGCTTTACGTTTTAACTTAGTGTACTTTCTGTCTTTGAGCGAGATTCTTTTAAGTTCTTTATCTTACTGCCTTCCTCATCTACCACACGATCAATAGATGAAAGTTTTTCACGCAGATTATTAATCATGGTACCAACATCATCTGCCTCCTTTTCCACTTCGGCTCTTTTCTGAGCTAAATTTCTGATTCCTTGTTTTTCCTCCTCTATGTATTGCCCAACTTTGACCAGCTTTTCTTTTAGATTTTTAATATCAACTGATTCATCCTCAATATTTTTCTCAAGCTTTGTACGTTTGTCCTTTAGGTTCTTAATCGTTAGACCAACATAATCAATTGCCTCTTCAAGCTTCGCACGTTTATCCATAAGTAGGTTTATGCCTATGTCATCGCTTGGTTGAGTCATACTAGATTGTTCAACACGTTCGGGTATTTTTATTTGTTCAGTGGTTTTAGGTTGCTCAGCAGATTCCAAACTTTGAGACTCGTAATTCATTTCTTTTACCATGACATCACCTTTACCACCTTGGCTTTCCTCTGACGCAAGTTCTCTAAACTTTTCTAGGTTTTTTTTGAACTTTTCGAACATATTGTCTAAGAATAGTGTAATTTACAATATATAAAAAGCTAATAGATGTAGAGTGTATAACTCATATCATTTTCAGACTAGACAAAAGTGGCTGGTTTTAATATTTTCTAGACGCAGAAAACTAGCTAGATAATCATTTTCTAACTAAACTTGCCTTGGTGGTGAAATTTAGCAGCTGATCAGATTTTATAGGGTATAAATCCATGGCAAGTCAAGAAAGGAGGTGCAACGATGAGCTATAACGAAGGCGGTTTTGGCGAAGGCTCTGATAACCGAGGATACAGCGGCGACAGAAGCTACGGCGGCGGTAGACGATTTGGCGGCGGTAGACGATTTGATGACAGGCCAAAACCAGTAGAAACAGGAAAGGAATACGACGTTTCCATAACGGAAATTAGTAGAAAAGGAGACGGTATTGCAAGAGTAGACGGCTTTGTGATATTTGTTAAAGGTGGACAAGTTGGGCAGAATGCAAAAGTAAAGATCACCCAAGTTGGTGGACGTTTTGCTACTGCTGATGTAGTAGGAGAAGGTTCTCCACAACCCGCAGCAGAACCTGCAAGCTAAAGGTCTATCTAATCCAAAAACTAATTTTTTTCCTAATTTTTCTTAATTTTATAAGTGAGCAGTTTTCTTTTTTATAAGATGTACAATTTCCATTTTTCTTTCCATGTTTAATTTTGGTTCCAGTGTAACATAAACCGTTTTCCATTTAGGATATACTACTATCTGAGTTACTCTTTTTCGTTCTATATGAACATAGTTTACTTTTCCTAGACTTTTGTTAAACTCATTTCGTATCCTTCTTCTGAGTGCAACCTGCTTGCAAAAGTGTTCTTCTTCTTTTTGGGATTTCAGCGAAGTTTTACCCTCCTTCATTATTGCTTCTGAGATATTTCCCTTGAGATCTATTATGGCTGCAAATCTCATAGCAGGGTCTAGTGATAATATGTCTTCTACGATGGGAACTAGATCCGTCTTATGATTTCCGTTTTTCAATATATGAAATGCCAAATCTATATTCGCTAAATATATCTTATTTCTTAGTAGCTAAGTTTAGGATTCGGTAAGATCACGATCTTTTGTTTCTGGATTTAATAGCGTGCCCACAAGTAAAATTATTGATCCTATAATTATATTTGTGCCTACAGCTAGTAGAATAAACTCAGTTTGAAGCAAAGTTGTTGTCTTTTCTGATCGCAGTAAGTACATGACCCGCCTATTAAGTCTCCATAGTAAGAAATTCAGTGGCACACTCAGCTTCGTTTGACTGAAATGGGAGACCTCTTGTTCAAGATGGCGCTACCGACAAAAGATATGATCAGATTAAATGCTAATGCTATCACGCCGATATACAGCGAACCAAACGTGCTATGCAAAAGCGAATTCGTAGGTGCGCCAAAGTTATTTGCTACCGCTACCATAAGAATCCCTGAAAAAATCCCTACTACCAAACCCAGAATGAGCGGTTCCTTTCTGAGTGATTTTGTATATAAACCAAAAAATACTGCTGGCAAAATCTGAACAATTATTATCCCACCTAAAAGCTGCAACGATATGGAGTAAGTCGCTGGTACCAAAAATACGAATCCAAGTGCCGTAAACTTGAATATGGCTGTTGAGATTTTTGTTATCCTAATCTCAGAGTTTGGGGAGATGTTTGGTTTTATCTCCTTGATTATATTTCTTGTAAGCAAGTTGGCCTGTGCCATTGCCATTATAGCTGCAGGAACAAGGCCTCCTATGAATATACCAAGCAGTGCCATTCCTGCAAACCATCCTGGCATAGAATATAGTATTAGTGATGGAACAACTAGGATGCCCCTCGAGCTTTCAGGAAAGCTGGATAGAAAATCCATTGCCGGCTCTGATGCATATACCAGTATTCCAAATAGTGCCATGATTGCCAACCCAACTCCATACAGAGGAAGCAGTGCTGTGCTGACTCTCAGCTTGTGCGCGCTTTCTGCACTTAATGCACCATTTATTGCATGAGGGTATAGATACAATGCTAGTGCACTTCCAATGGCAAGTGTAGCGTATGCAGGGACAAGAGAATCCGACAGAGTTACATAATCTGGTGTTACTTTGTTGAAGGCCTCTCCAAAACCACCAAGACTAATTGGCACTACAACAATTACTGCAATGACCGTTATCCATATCAACAAATCCTTAAAGACCGCAGTAAGAGTTGCACCCCGCAGACCACTGTGGTAGGTAAATAATGCCAAGACTATGAATGCAATTAGTACTGATATTTCGCTAATTGCCTGAGCATTACTGGATCCTGCAAGCATTACAGTAAGGACTGATTGCATCCCAACTATCTGTAATGCAATGTATGGCAGCTCTGCCACAATCCCTGTGATAGCTATGAGAACTGAGAGTGTCAAGCTGCCAAACTTGTCCTTGACAAAGTCTGATGCAGTTATGTATCCGTTTTGTCTTGATAAAGTCCAGAGTCTTGGCATGGTTACCAGTGCCACAGCAAAGGTCATGGTTACGTATGGAATAGCAAAAAAGTATAATGATCCTTTTGCAAACATGCCAGAGGGGACAGCCACAAATGTGTACGCAGTGTATAGGTCTGCCCCAATTAAAAAAAAGACAAGAATAGTGCCAAGCTTTCTACCAGCTAAAGCCCATTCGTGCACCTTATTGAGATCACCTTTTCTCCAAGATGCCCCGTAAAAGCCAAGAAAGATGAAAAATATGAAAAGTCCCACAAATACAATAAGGACATCTAATCCTATCATTTCAGCTTAGATCTCTGGTCAATTAAATAGGAAAATCCCAAGTACGATATGGTGCAGACAACAAGCCAGAGTGTTTGAAACCAGTAGAAAAAAGGCAGTCCATAAAGATCAGGGCTTGTCATATTGTACAAGGGAACGTCTAGTGCAACTATTGATGGAAAGATGATTAGAGAGGCGAGTATTATATATCGCGTTTTTTGCATACCCATATTGAATCCGATCGCAAAAATATAAGCATTAAAAATCACCTTGTTAAATTAATTATTTTAATCTTTTATCAATCAATTCTCACGTTTCTTAATTTCCAGAGAATTCGAAAAGTTGAAAAAGTAGAAGTCTTTCGCAGATAAAAAGCAACTTATTGAACCATACTGCTTACCATCAGAGAACGTTTATGGCAGAAAATTAAAAGATGAGTTTTATCCTAAATAATCATTATTATTTCTAAAACCTATCTAATCCAACTATATAGTTCTCATGTCATATATAGAACATAGATTTAACCACGTAAATTAGAGGCAAGGTATGCCACAGTGGATGTCATGGCTAAAGTCAAATGAAAAAGAGATTCTTGCCATTTTAGACGCTCTTGCAAAAAAGTCGGTTGAAGTTTCTGAAGAGTTAGTTAATCTTTTTGAAGACATTAAAAATTCTGCTGAACATCATGTTACAATTAAAAAACTTGAAAGAGAAGCAGATGAACTTACTAGATCGGTTTTTGCGGAATTAAACAAAACATTCAT
>JBQTIK010000124.1:0-1678 GCA_052388195.1 Nitrososphaerota archaeon
CAACGTTCTTTTTTTGCAGCTGGGAGGTTCACATTCCTTTCTTTTACCAGTTTTTGATTCAAAAAATACAACTCAATCAGCATGGAAAGAGAAATCGAAAATCGTTAAATTCATTTGTAAAACCATAGAAGAGCGAGTCTAGTGGGAATATACCACCATCATGATCGTAACTTCGACCCAATTGTTTCTAATGTTTTGCTATGTATTCCAAAGTCCTTTTGAGGTCATCAAATTCAGTTTTATTTCCTGATAATTTTTCAAGCAACTTCCAGTCTATTTGTTTCAGTCTTTGAATAGCCAGTGCCCGCAAGTCGGGATAATCTTGCGATGGCCTATTTGCTCTGAATTTTGCCAAAACGAGAGCCTCCAATCCCATAGCATTAACTTTATGGCCTTTTTTATCAACCTCAAAATCTTTAGAAGTTTCAATTATTGTTTTTATTGGAATTTTGTTTAATGGTCTGTCTGAGTAGATATCAATTTTGTAATTTCGTGGTGTGTATGTTTTTTCTTTTCCATTCTCTGTTACGAATCTATATTTTTTATCTAGAAGCTCTTCTCGTGTGATTGGTTTTGCTATTGCAAAATCCAAGTCTTGAGATTCCCTCGTGTTTTTTGCGTGTAGAAATACTGCGACTGCACCAACAAACGTTACTGGTCCTAAATCTTCAGTAATTTTAAGTGCTTCACGTATTAATGGGTGCAATTTCTTGTAACCTTTCTGGTGGCATGTCTTCTTGTACTTTAGCTACAACTTCTACTGGGAAACGTCCTTTAACAGCAATTTGTTCTGGATAAAGTAGTTGAAGTGCTACTGCATCTAAAATACTTCTGCCTCCATTTGCAATACAATCCAGATATACTCGTTCAATTTCATTTTCAAAGGATCCAATTTTTGGTAGCAAAACAACATGCCCACGATCGCCTTCACTGAATCCATTATCTTTTAGAAATTTAGCACCAGCTTCAATATCATTAACATAAACATAAAGATCATTTGGAAACTGAAACTTTGTCAAAGACCACGCTCGAAAATCAAGTGTTATAATTGATGAGCTTGGTTTATGATCAAGGACAAAGTTAATGTCTGCATTGTTATATGATCTGCCAAATCTTCGTGCTTGCTTTAATGCAAGCAAAGACGGTAGCATTTTTTCAATTACATCAAGTGGTTGTGATACAGCTTCTTTTTTTATTGAAAATTGACCATGATTAAAAGTTGCAAGACCAAGTGGTACTAGCGATTTGATTCTCCTATATGCGGTCTTTTCAGAGCCAGCTATTTCTACACCATGCTGCTTTATACTGTAGACAGGTCTAGGGTCAAGCCCTTGAGCAAATAACAGTCCTTGGGCTACCTTTTCAAGAAGGCCGCTTTCATTCATCATATTGTATAATACTGTATTGATCTATTTATATAAATCGGTCAGATTTGACATAATCCCTACCTATAGCCAAGGCGATACCCTCCCCCTATACCTTACGGCTCCTCGAGGAGTTGACTGGCAGATGACAAGTAGACACGGGACCTGTAATAGGAAAAGAATGGTGGGAGAATCAGATTAAGATTAAAGAAAACGAAGAGAAAATGAAAGAGATAGAAAAAGACATGAAAGAGTTAAATTCTTTTAGAGGACGACGTAGATTTTCATATCCATATGCACTCCTCAAAAAGTAT
>JBQTIK010000125.1:0-9978 GCA_052388195.1 Nitrososphaerota archaeon
ACATGCATGCTTATGAAGATCCCCTCCTTTGATGTAGACAAGTTAACATTGTGTACTCCTTCAACTCCTTTTACGGAAGAAGCGACACTGTTTACTTTTGAATCAAGAGGCGCATCCTTCCAAGTTGGCTCAAAATGAACAGTAACTTTGGAGTTTGAAATTGAGTTTGTAATGTTTTTTTCTACATTACTGCTAATTTTATGTGCCTCTTCAAAACTTGCGGCACCGCTTAAAGATATAGTGACTTCAGCAAAAATTTCATTTCCAGATCGTCGCATGTGGAGAGACTCTGTGCTCATCACACCTTCGGTGTTGCTTACAATGTTTTGTACTTTTTTTACCATGCTTGCTGGAATTGCATCTGTAAGATCAAGTGCTGTTCTGTGGATCAGCTTTATACTAAGAACTGCAAGAAGAGCTCCCAAAATTAATGCTGCAATAAAATCTCCTTGGTAAAATCCAGCTGTAACCAACAAGATTCCCACTATTGCAATTACAGTTCCACCCATGTCCATAAACGCGTGATAAAAGTCAGCTCTTAGCGTTGCCCCCTCAGTTTTCTTTAAGGCTTTACTGAGAATTGTAATTCTGACTCCATCTGCACAGAGAGTATACACTGCAGCCCAAATTGCGAGTATGCCTGGCAAAATTGCTGGAGGCGGACTCTGCATCCTTAGAACAGATTCGTATATGAAAAAACCAGCTATGAGAAGAATTGCTATGCCACCAATAAAGCCGCCTATGGTCTCTATCTTACCATGACCGTATGTGTGTTCAAGGTCTGGTGGTTTTATTGCCAATCTTGCTGTGAGAAGTAAGATTGCAGTAACAACAGAATCAAGCACCGCATGTATGCTATCTGTGACTAGCGCAAGGCTGTTAGAGTATACTCCTATTGTAAACTCCACTACAAACGCAGAAATTATTATAGCTAAAGAAAGTGTTAGAGTCTTTGTTTTAAGATCTTGTAAGCTCAAACCTTTTCTAACCCCAATACTCCTAACACACCTTCAAAGTTTTTGCGTGACTGATCATTTTTGTATTTTCTCAGAGAAGTAATTAATTTTCTTCGTTGAGGCTCTTTAATGATTTTTTTAGTAAGCTTGGCTATGCCAGAACCAATAAAGATGCTTTGAGTTGCTGACGTTACATTTGAAGTTCTTCTGTTTACACTTGCGCTCTCAAAATCTATTATACAAACTGATTTACCAACAATCACATGTTTGTGTATGTAGCTGAGCTCGCCGTGATCAAGTCGTATCTTATCCAGATTATAACAATCCTCAAGAATTTTTTTTATTACAGATTTGAGCTTAGCAGCACTTCCTTTACCCTTTAATTCCTTTATCCAATCGATTATTTTTTTGCCTTCAAGGTATTCCATTATGATAAAATTCTTGCTACTAGCTACAAGTTTTGGACCCACACCTACTTCATTTGCAAGCCTTAGAAGTCTTGCTTCACTGTCCATCTCAGATCTGCTAGAATCAGTTCGACGGATCTTCAACGCAACTTCCTTTGTTCGTTGCTTAGATAGAACCACAACACCAACGTAGCCCTTGCCTAATACATGTAATGAATTAAGCATGGATTCTCCGTTAAATGAGACTCCTTTGATTCCAAGTTTCTTAAGTTCTGAAACCCTTTTTGTAAGTTCATGTTTTGTTGCTTTTGGATATCCAAGTATTGTAGAATATGGTTCATCAACAAGCTTGCTAAGGGGAACCAAAGACAAATCCATCTGTAGTGATAAGCTCTGAGAGAGCCTTTTTAATGGATTTGCTTACAGCTTGCTTTCCGTTTAACACTTTGAATCCTTTCTTAATGTCAGGCACTAGACCTTTTGGTATGCCTGAGCTTGAAAGATTTTTTCTCAAAAGGTATTGTAAAAATGGTCTTGCATCATAACACACCCTTTCTTGTAGTGACAAAATTCTAGCACTCTCATCAACCCACATCAGCTGCGTTTTCTTTGAATTTTTTGCGATATAATTTTCTGACTCTTTTCTTTTAAAAACATCTGGTCCTTTTTTGATCACATGCTTTTCAATTTTTAATGATCTCAAAAGAAAAAGTAGTGCAGCCTCTGACTTTTCATCTGTTACAGCAGAGCTTCTTAGCACATCAAAACCTGCAAGCCTAAGCTGCCCTGACAGGACATTTGATGCACGCTTTATCTGACCCCAAACTATATCCGGGCTTCTTTTTTTGTAATTGAATCTGACAATCATTGTATTTTGCAGATTCTTCTTATTTAGTTGTCTTGATATTGTTCTGAAAAACGATAAGGAGGGTTTTTTCAAAAATTTCCTTGAGGCAAGGATAAACTTACCTACACTTTCGGCTGAAATTGCAGTTCCAAGATTTCTGTTGCTGTCAACCGGATCTATTATTATAAGAGCAGTATCAAATTTTTTGGTGGGATTTCCTATTACTTGGTGTTGTGTAAAATTTGATGCAGCTTCAAGCACCCCAAGAAAACTTCCATGGTGTTGTACAAGAACTTCTGCAACATAACCACCAAAACCTTCCTTTGCAATTTCTGCGCCATAGATCCCAGCTCCAATAAGGAATTTTTTTAGCAACCTCACTTCATCTTTTTTTGACTGGTCAAGTGACTGTAGTATGTATTTTGTATGAAACGAAGACCTATCAGCAGCGCTCTTCCACTGTCCAGCCTCTACACCATAATAGGGTACCACATTTACTCGCGTGTCGTCTATTATTGCCTCTACATAGGGATGTTCTGAATACCTGACATATGGCTTGAATTTTCTAAGAGAATTAAAACCAATCTCTTTTCCAACAGCTTCAAATCTTTTCTCATCCGTATCTTTTTTCAGCTTTACAAATATGTCCAAATCCACCTCACCTGAAAGCCAGGTTCCTTTTGCGTAAGATCCGCCAAGCTCAACTCCTAAAACTTCAGAAAATTTTGCAGCTTGCTCTTTTACTAATTGAAGTGCAGATTCAGAGATTTTTTTTATCTTTTCTTGTTCCTTTCCGGTGGGTATGGAAATTTTTCTAGCTTGATCTAAAACTTTCATTGTTTTGCTTTTACCACCTGTAAATCAGAGTATATAGGTCCAGTTGGTGTTACGATACTTTTCTTAAACTTTAGCTCAGAAATCACACTACGACCAATCTCTATAGTCTTAAACCGGCTTAATTCTTGTGATATGTCATTAATTCTCTTTTTGATTCTAAAGATGGTGAGGTGTGGTTTGAAGGGCTTGTCGCTTCTAAATCCTAATGGACTGAGCTTTTCTTCCACCTGTACAGCAAGCTCGACAAGGCTTTTAGCGGCAACATCATCAACACCAATCCATACTACACGTGGAGATCTGGGATTTGGGAAAGCGCCAACGCCACCCAAGTTCACTTCTATTGGATTAAAAGAAATATCATTCAAAGATTCCATAACTTTTTGGGCCATCTCTTCTGATATCTCGCCCAAAAAAAGTAATGTAAAGTGCATGTTTTCTTTGCTTACTGGCTTTGCTTTGATTTGTAGATCTGATTGTAACTTTGCTATAGCGTTCAGGACATTTTCATTACTAATTTCTGCAGCTACGAAAGTTCGCATTACAAATTTTTTGGGTGTGTGTTTATATGATTTCCGGTAACTTCATAGATTGGAAACCAAAGTTGGCAAACATGGCAAAACTGATTGTATGCCTCACAGGCATGCCAGGAGCTGGCAAATCTACAATAGCTGAGGGTCTAAAATCAAAAGGATTTGAAAAAATAACCATGGGTGACGCCGTGCGGGCAGAGGCAGCCAGAAGAAAGATCGAGCCTACTGGTGAAAACCTAGGCAAACTGATGCTTGAGCTACGCGAAAAAAATGGACCAGGAGCAGTAGCTGAGTTGATAAAGAACCAAATTGCCAACTCAAAATCTGACGTAATAGTTATAGACGGTGTAAGATCTGTTGCAGAAGTAGACGTACTAAAAAAATTTGGCACAGTCAAACTACTTTCAATTCATGCATCTGCTGATACCAGATTCAAATTTCTATCTGGTCGTGGAAGATCTGACGCTCCATCAGGTCGTGAGGACTTTGGCAAGCGAGATTCTCGAGAGATGAGTGTGGGAATGAGTGAATCCATTGCACTTGCGGACGAAACCATTTCAAACAATAACCTTACCATTCCACAACTCATCGATTCTGCCTATAACATCATAAAAGGTTGGATAAAGTGAAAGTTCCTGAAATTGCATGTAAGATTGAAGCCTATGCTGCAGTACATCCGTCAGAAGATCCACAAAAGGTCCGGCAAGCAGTAGCCAACGTACTGTCAGGCATGGATTTCAAGTATGAAGATGGTAGTATTAAAGCATCCTCACAGGATCTCGACTGTCTTTCAAAAATTTATGATATTATCAGATCTCGTCAGGTCACAAGGACATACAGACGTCTGATGAGATACCACATGCATGATGATACAACTTGGTTTTATCTAAACAAGCAGGCTGCGTTTGTAAATGCGATTGCAATCTGTGACGAAGCTGAAGAATCTCCCTTAGGTCCAATCAAAATAATATTACATTCAAAAAACATCGAAAGAATAATGGACTGGCTAGCGCCAGAATTTGTTGAATAATTTGAGATCTGGCACAATTAGGTCAGCTTTTTACTACATTTAATCAACTAGTATGAATTATCTATTTTTTATCAATACTAAAAGATCGATATTGTTTGATAGGCAAACTGATCATAATTGGAGTAATAGTGGCAGCAGCCGGAGCCTTTTTCATGCCTGGAATCTCAAATGTAATACCTAATTTTCCCTCACTTGAGGCAATATCCGAAAGAGTATCGCCTGAACCAAAACCTGAAAATCAATATCTATCTAGTCCCCAAGATGAAATAAAACCACTTAGTTTAGATCAGGTTGATCCAAAATATACAAAAAAGGAAATCCATACAGGTCAAGTCTTTGAAAAGTCTGATGGAAAATGCAAGATCTCAGTACCTAGCCTTGCAGAGACAATAAACGGAAAAAAAGAACTTACACACGTGCTTGACCTAGAGGATTGTCCATATGAGCTTGGTCAAGCAGTAGAGATAACAAAACTAGAAGCAAAAGAGGATATACACATGCCTGTAAGCTCGCTAAGCTCCATTACAGTAAATTCACATCCCGTAGCAGATTTCTCTAACATTGTACAACTAACATCATCACACAAAGGAAATGACGTTTTAATTAGCTACTATGACTCTTCAGGAAATACTATTGGGGTGGTGGTTACACTAAGAAATTCTGATAAAGAGATCTTTTCAGGACAATTTGCATCATCAAAGTTTGAAGCACTAGTAAACGATGTTCCAAACACGCCACACATCATAGAGATGATAGTAGAACATTCAGTATATGGAACGCTTCATGCCTCTGTATATGCTCCTGCTGACAGTCAGGACTCTATCATATCTGGGATTTTTACAAAATCTTAGCTTTTTGAACTATTGAAACAAGCTCAGGTAGTGCCTTTGCAGACGTTGATCTTATGGAAAGATCCATGCTTGCAGACATTTGCGTTTCCTCGGGGTTGACCTCAATTACAAGTGCGCCATTTTGTTTGGCGTATATTGGCAGAAGATTTGCAGGCGATACGCTAAGCGAAGTTCCAGCAACAACCATCACATCGCACAAGCTTGAATGCATCATTGCATCACCCCACACGTCTTGGGGAAGCGGTTCACCAAACCAGACAACATCTGGTCTTAGGATGTTTTTACACTTGCAATAGGGCGGCATCTCTGAAAAACCACTTGTTATTTTGTCTTTGAAATCACATGCTGTGCACTTTATTGTGATGATACTGCCATGAAGCTCCAAGACATTCTGGCTTCCAGCTCTTTGATGGAGTCCATCGATATTTTGGGTCAATACCCAGACTTCTTTGTACCTTGCAAGCTCTGAGATTGCCACATGCCCAGCGTTTGGCTTTGCTGCAAGGATGTTCTTTCTTCTGTCCTCATACCACTCCCAGACAAGCTTTGGGTTTTGGTAAAAGGCATCTATTGTAGCAAGCTGCATGGGATCATACTTTTTCCACAACCCATCATTTCCCCTAAAAGTAGGAATGCCGCTTTCCTGAGATATTCCAGCACCAGTGACAAAGACGATCTTTTTTGCCTTTTGTAATCTGTCTGCTACTGGTTCAAACATCTCACTTGATCTCTATTTCTAGAAGATCTTGTGCAGCTATCACGGAATTATGCAGTACCTTAGCCTCGTTTACTAGAACACTTGAATCATCGTATCTAGTCGAAAAGTGAGTCAAAATCAGGTTTGAGACCCCTGCCTTTTTTGCAAGCTCTGCTGCCTGCGTTGCAGTAGAATGGTAGTATTCTTGTGCCTTTTCTTTTAGCTCATCGGAATACGTAGAATCAAACGTGAGATAATCGCAGCCTCTGAAAAATTCCTCAAGTTTTTTAGTTGGTCTTGTATCACCTGAGATACCTATCTTCTTGCCTCTTCTTTTCTCACCCATGACATCTGACGGTTTGAATGTTTTATTGTCTACCTTGACTTCTTTTCCACTTTGAAGCTCATGCCAGAGCTTGCCTTCTGGGATACCGATCTCCTTTGCCTTTTCTGGGTAGAACTTACCAGGTTTTTCTTTTTCCTGAAATACGTATGAAAATGCAGGTATGGAATGATCAGCTTCGCATGCATGAATCGTATATGTTGCATCATCAAGTACTAGTCCCTCTTTTATCGTCATTATTCTAACAGGAAACGATAATCCAAAGTTTAGTATCTTAAGATTTGCAGCTAGAAAATCCTCAATCCCTTTTGGTCCGTAGATGTCAATTGATTCTGTTCTGCTTTGCAACGACATTGTTTGCAACAATCCTAAGATGCCAACGCAGTGGTCGCCATGTAGATGTGTGATAAAGATTTTCATCTTTTTGTTCCAGCCAAGCTTTGATCTTAGAAAAGAGACTTGGGCTCCCTCGCCTGCATCAAACATGAGTATCTCTTTGTCTAAAACTATGCAGATGCAGGTCATTGCCCTGCTTTCTGTTGGCTGTGCGCCCGATGTGCCCAAGAATACTAATTTCATTTTACCAAGATCGTCCTAGTCAGGCTTTTGTGCCTGTAGATCTCGTATTTTTTAGCTTGCTTTAATTCTATTTGGTCTGCTAGGTCTTTTTTACACATGATGGCAAGCTTCTTTTTCTTTGGCAAAATGGATACAAAATCGCGTACTAGTTTTCTTGGAGATGCAGACGATCTTGATGATATGCCATATGGCAAGTCAGTCACTATTCCATCAATTCCATCTTTGATTTTTTGTATATGATCATATTCTGCATTGATAATTCTGGAATTGTATCCATTTATGACCAGATTCTTTTTTGCTCCATCACACATTCTTTTATCATAATCAATTCCTATGGATCTGATTCCCATGGATTCTGCTTCCAAAAGTATTGTACCAGTTCCACAGAAAGGATCACACAGAATATCGTTTTCATTTAGTCTTGCAAGGTTTATCATGGTCCTTGCAAGCTTCCACGGTAGCTCAGACGGAGATTTGAATACTTTTTCTGGTCTTTCTGGTTCTGCTGGCTTGGTAGAATAACCAAGATAGTTTTGCGAATCTGTAAAAATAAGATAGACAGTAAGGGAGGGATTATTTAGAGACACTCTTGCCCCAGCAACTTGTTTGATTACGGCACCTGCAGTGTTTTCTATACGAGCAAGGTCCAATCTTTTTGATGATAAGTTGATTGCTCTACACGCAAACGTCTCTGGCTCGTGTAAAAGCGATAGGTCAAACTCAGAGAACAAGTCAGAAAACGTCCCTACTATATTACCTGCAGTTTTAACAAAGGTGGCTCTTATAGCTATTGCAGTCCATGGAATCTTGGAGTTTGTTATTACAAGCTTAGAATCTGTTTTGTGTGAGACATTTTTGTCGTAGCTTTTTGATATGGATATGATCTCGTCTTTAGCTAGTTCGACATTCTCGCCTGATACCACAAAGAAGCTTTGCATTAGACAATTGCCTTTGATATTACAGGTGAGACGTCAACCACACCTGTCTTGCCTGGTATGGTATTGGTACTAACTATCTTTGATACGCCAGCTTTTCTGATCCTTTTTTCTGCATCACCTATCAGTAAGGCATGGGTACAAGCTGCGTAGATATTTCTACACTTTTGTTTTTTTAGAAACTCGGCAGCCTTTACTATACTCCCACCCGTGCTTATCATGTCATCTACAAGAACCAAGTCTCTTCCCCTGACTTGCTTTTGGTTTGCAGATTTGATAACTACATTACCAGTCTTTCTGTCCCTTTGTTTTCTTAGTGCAATAAATCTAGTACCAAAAAGCCTTGCAAAGTCTCTTGCTCTTACAATTCCACCAAGATCTGGCGAGACAACTAAAGGATCTTTTAGTTTTAATTTTTTGAAATATTTGACAAGCTCCGATATTGCACTTACGTTTTTTGCTGGGATCTTAAAGTGGTTTAGAGCCATCTTGCTGTGTATATCAACTACTATAACTTTGGTTGCGCCAGCTGCTTTGAATAGATTTGCAACAAGAGACATTGTGATCACTTCGCCTGGAAGAAATTCCTTGTCTTGCCTTGCATATCCAAGATATGGTATTACTGCATAGACTTGTGGGGAGTATTTTCTTGCCTTTGAAACAAGTGAGAGCGCTTGTATGAGGTTAGAATCAACTGGTGGATATGTTGACTGGACTACAACTATTTTGCTGCTTTTAGGTCTACCGTTGATAGTAATCTTACTTTCTCCATCAGGAAAGATCCTCAGCTCAGATTTGAGATATTTTGCCTTGAGTTTTGTTGCTATTTTTTGGGCAAGACCTTCAGAAGACTTTCCGCCTATTACTGTAAAGCTAGTCAACAAATGTCATCGAGTTGTGAGTTATTCTTAAGTTTTGAGGGGATATAGATAGAACGATCTCTCAGCTCTAATTTTTGAAATGAGATACTCTCATAAGACTAGATTTACATGAGACGAGATTACACATCTCATCAAACTGACTTTTAGCTAAACCGTTTTGTCAACATACTTCCCCATGCATTGCTTTTTAACTCTGTTAAACCTCCTTTTCTACTATGATTCCAATAGACAGCAGGGCACAGGAGATTCTAACCAAGGTTCAACAGCTTACCTCCTCTCCAAAAGTCGCATTGGTCACTGATAGGAATGGAGAGATTTTAGAGCTAGTGGTTAACGGTCAAATGAAAAAAGTAGTTGACATTACTGATTTATCATACATTGCAAAGACCGTTTCAATGCGTTATGAAATAGCAGGATACAACAAACTAATGGATGGTTTACAAATGGATATTGGTATCTTCAAACATGTTTATGCACTTTCAACGATGATAGATGATGATAAGATTTTGATGGTAATAGTACCAAAAACCACGGATCTATTTGAGCTAATTCATGTTGCCGAAGATGTAACAGACATTAGCATATCACCTCTAGATAATCTAATTGAAAAATAGCTAACAAAACCTGACACAGAATACACCATAATTTCATTAGAGAACATGGTTCGATCAAAGAAACACCCACTGAAAAGGCTGGAATCAAGCTAGATTTAGGACAGAACAAGATAGAAACTTTGATCAAGCTATCTTACAAACAAAAATTACAATAAATATCTGTGTGACTGTTAGATAAGGATGGACTATAATTTCATCCAATTTGTAAGTATTATTTTTGGTATTCTTGGTTCGATTGCTGGTATTATAGGCACAGTATATGGAATAAAGAGGAAGAGAGAATTAATTCATTCTCAGCTTAAAACTGAACAAGTCAAAAGAAGTGCCTATCGATCTACGAAACAAGCCAAAGATATGGAAAAAACTAAGAATTTTGTTGATGCGGTAAAATCATTCTTAGATTGGTTTGACAGAAAATAACCTGAAATGACCAGCTAACAATTAACACAAAGAATAAACAGCTTAGCTTCA
>JBQTIK010000126.1:0-8280 GCA_052388195.1 Nitrososphaerota archaeon
CGGTTTTATCAGATTTGGGGGATTCCCCTTGATGTATTTTATTTTTTTTTCTTTACGTAAAGACGGAATTGATTCAAGAAGACCCTGCGTGTATGGATGTTTTGGATTCTTGTAAATATCAGACGCACTTCCAAACTCAATCATCTTTCCAGCATACATTACGCCAACTTTTTCTGCAATTTCAGAAATTATAGAAAGATCGTGAGTAATCAGCATGATTGACATGCCATCTTTTTTTAGTTTTTTAAGCAAATTGATTATCTGTGCCTGTACAAGAACATCTAAAGCAGTTGTCGGCTCGTCAGCTATGACAAATTTTGGTTTTAATAAAAGTGCCATGGCAATAACAATTCGCTGTTTCATTCCACCGCTTAATTCATGAGGATATCTCTTGAGAACCTCTTGATCGAGTCCTACAGAAAGCACTATCTCAGATATTCTTTTATTAAAATCCCCATCGTAGTGATGCTGTTTGAGTACTTCGATAAACTGTTCTTTGATTGTAAATACAGGATCCAAAGAATTCATGGCTCCTTGAAAAACCATCGCGATATCTTTCCACCTATACTTTTTTGCAAACTCTGCATCTGACATTTTTAATATGGATGTGCCTTCCAACAGAATGTCTCCAGATACTATTTTGCCACCCTGAAGCGTTCTCATCAGGGAAAGCCCAAGAGTACTTTTTCCACAGGCACTCTCTCCTGCAATTCCGACAGACTCTCCTTTTTCTAAAGAAAAGCTTACATCATCTAGTGCGTGTACAGTTCCGCTTTGGGTTTTGTAATGTGTTGTTAGATTCTGTACGGAAATATTAGACATCGATCATTTTAGATCAATGCCGTAAATGTGGGTTTTGGAAGAAAAGAGTCAAAAAACCTATTTACTTGAGATTAAACACTAGTGTAATTTTATGGATTTCAAAAGAATGCATTACATAGGAAACCTAGAACCTTCAATGGAAGGAAAGAGAGTAGTGATAGGGGGTTGGGTTGAAGATATACGTGAGCTTGGCAAGCTTACATTTTAGACGGTACGTGATGTGACAGGAGTTGCACAGGTAGTTTTAGTTGGAGACGATGCTCTAAAGCAAATAAAAGGACTTACTAGGCAAAGCGTGATCAGGGTTACAGGCACGATTCAAAAATCAAAGGCACGAGATTTTGCTTTTGAAATAAAATCAGACAAGTTAGATATACTTACAGTGGCAGTACAACCACTTCCAATTGATCCAATAGGCAGACTTGAAAGCAACATTGACAACAGGCTAAACGCACGAGCACTTGATCTGCGTAACCAAAAGACCGCGGCAATTTTCAAACTACGGCACCATGCACTCCAGTCAATCAGAAAAACTTTGATAGAAAAAGACTTCATAGAAGTTAACACGCCAAAAATAATAGGTAGTGCAAGCGAGGGCGGTGCAAACCTTTTTTCATTTAAATATTTTGAAAAACAAGCCTACCTTGCACAAAGCCCACAACTATACAAAGAACAACTTACAATGGGGCTTGAACGGGTTTTTGAAATTGCCTCATATTATAGAGCAGAAAAATCACACACTGTAAGACACCTGACAGAATTCACAAGTGTCGATATAGAGGCTGCCTTTATGGATTATTCTGATGTAATGGATGTATTAGAATCTGTGGTAGCAAATGTTTTTGAATATACTGCAAACTGCACATCTGAGAAAAAAGTACTTGGAATAGAAATTAAAAAACCTTCAACGCCATTTGAACGCATCACCTACAAAAAAGCAATTGAAGAACTTGCACGTGACGGCATAAAACTTGAAATGGGTGACGACTTGCAGGATGCACATCTTCGCAAGCTTGGAGAAAGGCACTCTGGATTTTATTTCATAATTGATTGGCCCATGAAGCTAAAACCATTTTATATCCACGAAAAAGATGACGACCCAACACTGTCACGTTCGTTTGATCTTCAGCATGGATATCTTGAGCTTGCTTCAGGCGGGACACGCCTTCATGATCCTGCAAAGCTCAAATCAAGACTAAAAGAACAAGGCCTTGATCCAAATCAATTTGTTGATCATCTGCGAGCATTCGACTGGGGAATGCCACCTCACTCAGGATGGGGATTAGGCCTTGATAGACTGATGTCTGTTCTTACAAAAATTGATAATGTCAGGGAAGTAGTTTTGTACCCACGCGACCCAGAAAGGCTTTCTCCATAAAAAGATAAATCTAAAAATTCACTTAAAATACAAAGTGCAAAAATGCGATTTTTGTGGTTCGCAGTTTGGAGAACGCAAGTGTTACTTTTGTGAAAAAAACTGTTGTACCTCTTGCATGACAGATGATAAAAGCCGTTGCAAGCGATGTTATGTCAATAAGAGAAAGCTTGGATGGAAGATATTCAAAAGAAACAAAGTCTTGCTTGGATTCATCGCATTTGTATGGGCATACGCTGTATTCCCAATTCCGTTGATTCCAGGACTAGATCCAACATTTTACTGGATTACCTTTGTTGCTGCAATGTTGTTCATGATACCAGTGGGTTTTATGATCTTTTTTTGGTCTAGAAATCCGCCAGCTTCTGATGTTTAAGCAAGCTTGGAAATTACATGTTGTGTAAATTCCATGGTTGTTTTGTTACCGCCAATGTCTTTTGTCTTTATTCCATCTTTTACAACTCCATAAACAGCAGACTCGAGTTTTTTTGCTACACTAAAGCACTTTTGATCGCCATTTTTCATTCCAAGCCATTCAAACATCATTTTTGCAGAAAGAATAAAAGACGAAGGATTTGCGGCCTGTTTTCCTGCAATGTCAAATGCAGCTCCATGAACTGGCTCAAACAATGCAAAATTTTCTCCAATATTTGCAGCTGGGGCCATACCAAGTCCGCCCACTACTTGAGCAGATTCATCAGATAAAATGTCACCAAACAAATTTGTTGTCACTATTACATCAAATGATTCTGGTTCCCTTATGAGATTCATGGCACAGGCATCAACATACATTTGCTCAAATTTGATGTTTGGAAATTCCTTTGCTACTTCGCTACACGCCTTTGCAAAAAGACCATCTGTCTTTCTCATAACATTTGATTTATGAACACACGTGACTTTCCTTTTCTGGTTTCTTTGATTGGCAGTCAAAAATGCATACTTGGCAATTCTTTTAGATGCATACTCTGAGATGGTGCGCAAAGCAACAGCAGAATTTCCTACCTCAAACTCCATTCCGGTGTAGAGGTCCTCAGTATTTTCTCTAACTATAACCAAATCAATATTGTCTTTTAGTGCAGGCATGTTTGGATATGATTTGGCAGGCCTTATGTTCGCGTATAGGTTTAACATCCTCCTTAAAACCACAATGACATCAGCAGCACTTTCACCTACGGGCGCCTTCAAACATGCACTTGATCTTTTGATAGCCTCTAACGTAGATTCTGGCAAGGCTTTGCCAGTTTTTGCTAAAGTGCTGTCACCGGCTTCAAGTTTTTCTACTTTTAATTTTAAATTGAGTTTGTCATTGACTACTTCTAAAACCTTGATCACAGATTCTGAGAGCTCTGGACCTATCCCATCTCCTGTTATGAGAGAAATGTTATACATTTAATTTCCCAAGTTTTTTTGTTTTAGAATCTTTTTTAGCATTATTCTGTTTATGCCGTCAATCATTGCCTGAACGCTTGTAATTACAATGTCTTCTCCAATTGATTTGGCAGAAGCAAGGTTTCCATATGCATCTTCTACCTTTATAGTGACTTCACAAAGTGCATCGGAACCACCTGAAATTGAATCCAGCTTGTAATCCTTGATTCTGACTTTAACTATCTCTCCAGTGATCTTTTGAATTGCGTTTATGGATGCATCTACAGGACCTACCCCATAGTCAGTGCCGATAAAGTCCTTTCCCTCTATGTTTAATTTGACAAAGGCATATGGCATATTTCCAATGCCAGTCGAGACAGAAAATCCTGTGAGATGAACTAGCCTCTTAAGGCTGGGTTGTTGCATGACCTCGCCTGCAATGGCAAGCAACTCAACATCGGTAACATGCTTTCCTTGATCACCAACTTTCTTTACTCTCTCTAAAATTTCATGAGTCTGTTCCTTTGTTGGTTGTATCCCATACTCTTCAAGCATTGCAGAAACCCCATGGGCTCCTGCATGTTTTCCAACTTGAAACCACCTCGTTCTTCCAACAAGCTCAGGGCTAATTGGTTCATAGGTCAAAGGATTGCTCAAGACGCCATGAGTGTGTATTCCAGATTCATGGCCAAAAGCGTTCTCGCCAACTATTGCTTTGTTTGGTTGTACGTGTACTCCAACTACACTAGATACATACCTTGAGGTTTCGTAAAGAAGTTTTGTGTTAATGTTAGTTTCAAATTTTTTATCAAACTGTAAGCACTGTAAAGCCATGACTAGTTCCTCAAGAGACGCATTGCCTGCGCGTTCGCCTATGCCGTTTATGGTAACGTGAGCACACTGGGCACCAGCTTGAATTCCAGAAATTGAATTTGCAACAGCAAGTCCAAAGTCGTTATGGCAATGGACACTTACTGGAAGCTTTGAAGCTTGAATTGCATCCTTTGTTATTTCTGCAATATATGCCGGAGTTGAATATCCAACCGTATCTGGAATATCTATCCTGTCTGCACCTGCTTTAGCAACTTGACTAAAAACTTTCTTTAAAAATTCCCTGTCTGTTCTTGTCGCATCTTCTGCAGAAAATTCCACCTGCAATCCGCGTGATTTGCCATACTCTACAGCTTCAACAGCCTTTTCAAGAGCTTGTTCTCTTGTGAGTTTTAGTTTGTATTTTAGGTGAATGTCAGAAGTAGCAATAAAAGTGTGTATATATTTAAGACCACAATCTATTGCTGCATCGATGTCTTTTTTATCAGTCCTTGCTAAACCACAAATTTCAGCACGTAGATTTGAATTGACTACCATTCGAATTCCTTGCTTCTCACCATCTGAAACAATTGGAAATCCTGCTTCTATTGCATCTACACCAAGCTCATCAAGTTTTTTTGCTATGTTTAGTTTCTGTTCGGGAGCTAGTGCAACTCCTGGGGTCTGTTCCCCATCTCTTAACGTCGTGTCAAAAATTCTAACTTTCATTGAGTCCGCCTCTTGGCAATGCGCATATTCCTGTTCTGGCAATCTCTAAAATTCCATATCCTTTTACCAGATCCTCAAGCGCATTAATTCTGTCTGGTGTTGCAGTTATTTCTATTATGATTGATGTCTTCCTTACATCGTGGACTTTGCATCCAAAAGCATTTGCTAGGTTCATTATTTCCATGCTATCTGAAGGTTTGCTCACTTTTATCTTCATAAGGACAAGTTCTCTGTACACACTAACCTTTTCATCTAGACGCTTTACCTCAACCGTGTCAATCATCTTATCCAGCTGTTTTATTATCTGAGCTACTTGTTTTTCATCACCGATGGTCGTGATAGTCATCCTAGAGTACTCTGGATTTTCAGTCACGCCTACGGAGATGCTATCTATGTTGAAATTCCTTGATCTAAAAAGATTTGTCACCTTAAACAAGACTCCTGGTTTATTCTCGACAAGTACGGAAATTATAGCCCACATTAATATCCCTACGACGGTAGTATCATGTCCTTAAGAGGAGTACCTGGCGCTACAAATGGTAATACGTCCTCCTCTGGATCCATTGGAATATCAATTACTGTAGCTACGTCACTTTTTAGTGCAGTTTTTACTGCATTACCAATCTCATCAAGTGACTCTGCCCTAATTCCTTGCGCACCGTATGCTTCTGCTATTTTTACATAGTCAGGACAGTTTTTGAGATCAATCCCAATCATTCTTCTGTTATAAAACGTCCTTTGCCACTGTGCGACCATTCCAAGTGAAAAGTTATTCATTACAAACACAATAACTGGCAAATTATCCAAAACTGAAACGGCAAGAGAATTTTCTGTCATGTTAAAGCTACCCTCGCCCGCTATGTCCAAAACCGGAACTCCAGGTTTTGCTGCCTTTGCACCAATTGCAGCTGGAAATCCCCACCCCATGGTACCAAGACCAGTTGAACTAAAGAACGTTCCAGGCTGTATTACATCAAAAAATAACGATGCCCACATTTGATGTTGACCAACTTCCGTAGTTACAATTGATTGATGTGGAAGAACTTCTCTTAGCTTACGTAAAACTTTGGCAGCGCCAAGTGGATGACTATGAATCTTCAAATTTTGTTTATAGTACTCTTTTGTTTCCTTTACTCGTTTTAACCACGGATAGTCATCACTTCGCTTGACTGTCTTTTGGATTAGCATCTTTACCATTATTCTTAGTGAAGTTTTTACATCCCCAACCACAGCAACACTGGTTGTTTGATTCTTGCCAATCTCTGCTGGGTCTACATCCATATGTATTATCTTTAATCTCTTTTCAAACTCCTCAAAGGTCCCAACTGATCTATCTGAAAACCTAGAACCTGCAGCAAGAACACAATCAGCTTCTACCATCATCTTGTTAGCTTCAGCATGTCCATGCATGCCTATGGGGCCAAGTGAAAGGGGATGATTTTCTGGGAAAGAACCCTTGCCTTTAAAGGTAGTAACAACAGGAATCATAAGAAGTTCTGCTATTGATTGTAGTTCTGCAAATGCACCTGAAATTATCACTCCGCCCCCTGCAAGAATAATAGGCCTTTCAGCCGAAAGTAACATGTCAATCGCTCTTTCAATTTCTGTGATATCTGGGTCAACCCACGGATGGTATCCCTTTATCTTGATGTCATCTGGGAACTTCACCTCAGTTTCGTTTTGCTGTACATCTTTTGGTATGTCTATTAAAACTGGACCAGGTCTACCAGTAGATGAAATGTAAAATGCTTTTTTTACTACCTCTGGAATTTCTGCAGGGTCTGTTGGTTGAAAAGCATATTTTACAATTGGGTTAGAAATTCCTATGATGTCACTTTCTTGAAAAGCATCCCTGCCTATCATCTTTAGTGGAACTTGCCCAGTTACTGCAATCATTGGAGCTGAATCGGCTTGAGCAGTTGCAATTCCAGTTACAAGATTTGTGGCACCAGGTCCAGATGTTGCAAAACAAACTCCTGGTCTTCGGCTTACTCTGCCAAAACCATCTGCCATGTGAGCTGCAGATTGTTCATGTCTTGCCAGTATGTGGCGAATATTACTTTTGTAAAGCTCATCATAGATTGGTAAGTTTGCGCCACCGGGGAGTCCAAAGACTAGCTCAACCCCCTCCTTTTCAAGGGCAACCATTAATGATCTAGCACCTGACATTTTTTCCATAAATTTTCACCAGATAGTTAAAACTGTAAGGGTTTACAGCATCAGGTCGACTAGCAGTACAATACCAGAAATGCTTGTCGATCCTCCTAACTTCATTTCAGTCTACTGTTCTCCACCTGATATAATTTATAAATATTTCGAGAAAAAATATCTAAAATTATTAAAAACACATGTAATATGGCATAATAATTTCAAAATAACGTTTTCACATAATTACAAACTCTTGATTTATCCTCAGTTTTCACAAAACTTAAACATCAAGTGCCACAAGCAAGAACAATTTTGTCAGACACATCAGAGATACTTGAAATAATCAAAGTTTTTTTCGATGCTGGAAAGACAAAGAATCTTGCTCCCCTTAGGGTAATAGAGTTAGACGATCCAAGATTTACAAGCTACAGCGACGTTCCACCGTTTGAACTTAAAGATTATGCGACAACAACTGCGTTGCAACAGCTACGGTTTGTGAGCATATCTGACTATGAATATGAGATCAAAAATCCAAGAGTGGATATTTTTGATAATAGTGCAGTTGTAACATTTCAACTAAAACAGACAGGTGTAATTGTAGATAACTACAGCTTCAGAGGTCAACACCTTTCAATGGAAAGCAGAGTAACTTTTGTTTTGATAAAATCCACTAAATGGAAGATTGTACACATACACATGTCAAAGATTCCAGACTAGACAGATGTAGCTGTCTTTGTAGATTGTTCCGTGGTTTTGAGTTTGCTAAACAAGTCATGTGCTTCCTTAACTGTGTGATTTTCATGAACGATTGCACGTACTGCCTTTATCATTGAAACAGGATGGTCTGATTGCCAGATGTTCCTTCCCATATCGACTCCAACAGCCCCTGATTGTATTGCGTCATATGTTAATTGTAATGCATCGCGTTCGTTTGCTAGCCTAGGGCCACCAGCTATAATTACTGGCACGGGGCATTTGTTTACCACCTTTTCAAAATTTTCACAATAATATGTTTTTACAAGATGTGC
>JBQTIK010000127.1:0-5926 GCA_052388195.1 Nitrososphaerota archaeon
GCAAATGGTATAGAGCATTCTAAAATTATAAGACTAAAAGAAATTTTAGAATCCGTTACCGGAAAAGTACTTGTTTTTACAAGCTATAGAGATTCAGTGGATGTAATACATCAAAAGCTGGTAGAGATGGGAATAGCAGCAGGATTTTTAATTGGTAAAGCGGGCGAAACAGGACTCAAACAAAAAAAGCAGATAGAAACTGTGCAAAAATTTCGAGACGGCGAATACAAAGTTCTAATAGCAACGCGTGTTGGTGAAGAGGGATTAGATATTTCTGAAGTCAGTCTTGTTGTCTTTTTTGATAATGTTCCAAGCTCAATAAGATACATACAAAGAAAAGGTCGTACTGGCAGAAAAGATTATGGCAGATTGGTTGTCTTAATTGCAAAAGATACTACTGATGAGACATATTATTGGATTGGAAAACGAAAGGTGGCTGCGGCAAAGAACATGGGGGAAAAGATGTCAAAGGCCTTAGAAAAACAACAATCAGAAGTTGCAAAGACAGGACTTGATGCGTTCCTTTAGTTTATTTGAAAATTTGCTCTCTGATTTGTGGTATCATCTTGTAGACCATGTTTTTTATTCTCATAAGATCCTCTGATGTAGGTATAGCTTGTTTTAATGTCGTAACAGCTGCGGTAGCCATACCCAAACCCATGCCAACCACTAGACCATAAACAAACTCCTTTTGGTCGCTTACCTTTAGAATATCATTACTACTTTGAATTTCGTAAAAGTGAGCAGGTATTGACTGTATTGCGCCGTCGATCGTCCTTTTTACAAGCTCTTCTAGCGTTTGATTTTCATCCATACCAGTCAGTTGTTTTATCAAGATAATAAATATACAATTTTTAAATACGCTACAATTTCAACAAAAATATGAATCTAAGATCATCGAAGGCACTAATAGCATTAGTCTTTCTTATTCTAATTGTGCATATTCCTATTAGTACAAGTGCTCAAACAACTTCAAATGGAGTAACTGCCACCACTAATAAATTAACATACAAAAGTGGTGAAAAAGTCGTTATAAATGGTACAGTAGAAAAAATAGCTGAGGGAGTCCCAGTAACGATTCTCATTCGAAATCCGATTCAAAATGTTTACAATGTAGGGCAAGTTGATTTGTTTGGGAATGTTTTCATCCATGATCTTGTGATCAGTGATGCCTCTAAGCCTGGCATATACACCGTTGAAATAAAACATGGAACCCAGAGTGCCAAACTTCAGTTTATAGTGAGTGAAGGACTGGTACAGACCATTCTTATTGGAACCAGCGGTATCAAGGTCAGAGGCAGCGAGATGGGATTAATAAAATACAAAGATGTTCAGGTTTCAACGCAGGACAAGTCCATAACTATAGAGCTTGATACAACTACCATCTCAGATAATCCAATAATGCAGGAATTTGATATTCCAAAAGAAGTCATTGATGCTCCTGGTCAATCCCTAATTGTTGAGATCAATGGCGTGATTCTTAATTGCTCCGAAACTGAGACCAATACTGCTAGAATACTCAATTGTTTTATTCCCCCATATGCAACGGTCATGAAAATAACAGGTACTTCAGTGATTCCAGAATTTGGTCCTACAGCTGTTGCAATTTTAGTGACCAGTATGATAGTTACTATACTGTATGCAAGAATCAAGCTAAGAAAGTCTTATTATTAGTACTTTTTTCTATCATACATAATGATAGCATATATTTTAGCAACATGCATTCCAGGTAACGAAAAAGATGTTATAGCAAAAATCAAAGTTTTGCCTGAGGTGGTTGAAGTAAATGGCGTGATGGGAAGATACGATGTATTCGTTAAAATTTCTGCAGATAATGCGTTAAAAGTTGATTCAGCTATAGGAAAGGTGCGAAGCATTTCTCATATAACAAGCACATTTACAATGCCTGTCATATATGGTCAAGGCGGCACCATCGATGATGAAAAATAATTACAAATCTAACTCGCTTTTTTCTTGTAGTCTTTCAGTAAGCTCAAGATAACTACATGGATCAAGTTGTTTGGCAAACCCTTTGTCTATGTTGATTAAATAAATAGAATGAAGCCTAGCGTTTAGTATGTCATCTAAATCTATTGGTGGATTTTTGTAAAATCTATCACATAGTGTTTTTATTTTTTTTATCTCGTTTGCAGATCTTTCACTTGGAGATTTTAGAAATAATTTTGGCATTGGAAGTATGCCTACTACCGGTGTGGCAAGTGCAAACTTGGAGCAGTATTTGCTGTATCTAGCAATCTTGCTTGCAATTCTTGCTACATAGTAATCTATGGTGTCTAATGCATGATCTGGCGGCGTAAATCCAGTCTCTATTTCCATAATAAACGTGCCATCACCTTTTGTTGCAAAAACATCACAAACAAGGTTGTCAGAAAGATGCCTTTCTATATCTACAGAATAGCCTTGAGAGATTAGATTTGAAGCACAGATTATCTCAAGTACAGAGTGATTTATTTTCACCATATTCTGGGTGTATAATTCTATTAGTCTTTCACGGACATAGTTTATCTTTGATTTTATTTCTTCACTCTGTCCTTTTGACAGTCTTTGTGCTATAGTATAGACATCGTCTGTGAATTTTTCTACGTCCAAAATCTAGATAACCATCGTTTTTGGGTTTTAAGAAGATAGCTGCATACAAATCCCTGTTTTACTCATGCTCATAATTTAAAAAGGGAGTATAGTAATCCACCCCTCGTTGGATATAAAAAACATCACAGTATTGGGCTCTGGCATAATGGGTCATGGCATTGCACAGGTTTCTGCCATGTCTGGATACAACGTTGTCCTCAGAGATATAGAAAAACAATTTTTGGACAAGGCAATGGAGAAAATTAGATGGAGTCTTGACAAACTTGTATCAAAACAGAAACTCTCACAACAAGATTCTGATAAGATATTTTCAAGAATAAAACCAGTAGTTGATCTTTCCGAGTCACTAAAAGACTGCGACTTACTAATTGAGGCAGTACCAGAAATAATGGAGCTAAAGAAAAAAGTTTATGCTGAAGTTGATAAGTTTGCAGATAAAAAAACAGTCTTTGCATCAAATACCAGTACACTTCCTATAACTGAGATTGCAAATACGACAAGTAGACCAGAGCAATTCATTGGCATTCACTTTTTCAACCCACCTCAACTTATGAAATTGGTAGAGGTAATTCCTGGACAAAAAACTTCAAAGGAACTAGTAGAAACGACGATGAAGTTTGTAAGATCAGTTTCAAAGGAACCTGTTCTGTGCAAAAAAGATGTAGCAGGATTCATTGTAAATAGGATATTCATTCCGCTTGTACACGAAGCTGCGTGGGCAATTGAAAGAGATGGTACATCCATGACTGAAATTGATTCTGCAGTAAAATTCAGACTAGGCTTTCCCATGGGCATATTTGAGCTCGCAGATTTTACTGGACTTGATGTAATTCATAAAGCTACAGATGAGATGCATTCAAGAGACAAAAAAGTAATCAACCCCCATTCAAAAATAAAAGAACTTTTTGAGCAGAAAAAACTAGGTCAGAAAACAGGATCAGGATTTTATGAATATTCTGGTGACAAGTATGAACGGGTTGCATTATCAGAAGAGCTAGCAAGTAAATTCAACCCAATTCGTCTTGTAGCCAATATGTTAAACAATGCAGCCTGGCTTGTTACAAATCAGGTAAGCGACATTTCAGAGATCGAAAAGGCGCTGCAGCTTGGAATGGGACTTAAAAAACAAATATTTGAAACCGGAAAGGAGTTTGGAATTTCTAATATAGTGAACGAACTAAAAGTACAGGCAAAAAAGTATGGCCAATTTTATGAACCAGACCCGTTGCTTGTAGCTATGCAGAATTAATTTTTCCTAGGATATATTTTACAGCTTCTTTTGGGGAATTCACTCCAACTATTTTGACGTGTTGTCTGTGATCAAGATATTTGTCTGCAAACATTTCTGCAATTCCGCCTGTATTTTTTATTGCTACAATGGGTTTTTTGTGCATGTATGCTGCACATGTTTCAGAAAGGGTACCAGAACCACCGCCAATTATTATAACTGCATCTGCCGAGAGTGCATTAAGAAAATCTCTTGCCAAACCAATTCCACTTGGAATGACAATATCGCAGTATTCGTTTGCAAATGATGGGTCATTTTGTGGAATTATTCCCACAGTAAGACCGTCTGCATCCTTTGCTCCATGACAAGCTGCGCGCATAACTCCACCAAGGCCTCCAGTAATCAAAACTGAACCTGATTTGGCTATTTCAAGACCAGTCTCGTACGCCACCTTCTCAAGTTCTGGGGTAGAACCGTTTTCATTATTTCCAACTACCAGAATCTGTCTTTTTTTTGTCAATATGATACATAAAAGCTTGCATAATAAAAATCGTAAATTTGCTTGATTCCTAGACTACCATAAAGAATATTAGATCAAATACATAACTTTGGTTATGAAAGAACGTATAATGCCTGTTTGTCTTACCTCTGATCAGTACAAGATGATCGAAGAGATGGCAAAACAAAAAGGAATGCTAAACACAAGTCAGCTTATAGAAGAGCTGCTGAACGAGACAATTAGTTTGTTTTCTTGAAAAATTTCAGTACAACCTTTTTTTAATGGAAAATCATACTTCGTGTGTGGGATTATTAAGCCGTAAGCCATCATTTTGTGCCGTTTGTAAAAAGAGTATTTCACATAAGCATAGACCAAAGGGCGAATGGAATGTAGAAGGTCCCCTGTGCTCAGACTGCTACATAAACGCGATGCAAAAGTACTATGATTCAAGTGTCAGACAAAAATGTGTCATTTGTGGAATAGAAAAGAATGTGCCAGATTTATGGGAACCAAGATGGCAGTGGGAAATGAAGGGCCTTCTTTGCAAGACCTGTTTTGACAAAAAAGAAGAGTCGTTTAATAAATAAAAGAACTTTTGTAGCTTGTGTGGAATAAAGCTTAGTATCATAAGGTATAATCCAAAAAAGCACTGGTCAATAGAAGGTCAGCTGTGCAAAAATTGTTGGAACTCACAAAAAGCAAAGAGTAGATAGCGAATGCATCTTTTTAAAAAATTCAAATGTGAAAAGTGTCAAAAAAAATTCAGGCAGCAAGAAGAACTTATGCAACATGAACAGGTAGTTCATGGAAAAGACGTAATGTATGATTGCAAAGAGTGTAACCAGTTTTTCTCAAGCATGGAACAAATGCGCACTCATTTGCAAAGATACCATTCATACAAAGGAAGTAAAGATTCTAGATAGCTTTTATTGTCTTTACTATCGGTGGTCTTAGCTTACTGAAGACTCTGAATCCACAGATGCATTTTATCTCTGGCAATCTGCTTAATTCAGACTGGGTAACATGCGTTCCGCACCGCATACAAGCATAAATAACATTGAAGCTTGTAGACTGTTCTTTTCCCTCTGTAGATAGATCAGAATTCTCAGATGCCATGATTTTAATCAAATTTGTCTGTAATTTAAGGCTAACAGAATTATTTCAGAGTAAGCTCGATGTAAACGTCATTTGGAATTTTTATACGCATAAGTTGTCTTATCGCCCTATCATCTGCACTTAGATCTATGACACGTCTGTGTATACGCATTTCCCATTTCTCATATGTGTTTGTTCCCTGACCACATGGAGATTTGCGGGTCACAACGTTTAGCCTTTTGACAGGAAGCGGGGTTGGCCCCTTTACTTTAACCCCTGTTTTTTCTCCTATTCCTTTGATTTCATTACAGACGCCATCAAGCCTAGGCAAACTTGTACTTGTTAACTTGATTCGGGCCAGTTGCGTCATTCAGACCACTAGGCAGTGAATTTTTCAGTGATATCCTTGACAACGCCTGCAGCGATTGTAGCGCCCATATCTCGGAGTGCAAACCTACCAAGTTCGGGAAAGTCTTGGAAGGTTTCTATTGCCA
>JBQTIK010000128.1:0-8377 GCA_052388195.1 Nitrososphaerota archaeon
GCTCATATGCTTAAACTCGCTAGCCCACACTTCATAGAAGTAAAATCATACATGCATGTAGGACGTTCTACTAACAGGCTGGACTATTCAAACGTGTTAGAAATGGATGAAGTCAGACACTTTGGCAGAGAGCTTGCAAAGAGTAGCGAAATCTTTTCAGTCATGGATGAAAGCATCATGTCTAGGATAGTGGTGCTTCAAAACCAAGACAGATTCATCGATCGCTGGATTTCTGCTTATGTAAATACCAACTAGCAAATTTTTTTAGTGCAAGATATCTGTGGGAGACTAAATTTTTGTCACATAGCTGTGCATATGTTTTGTTTTGACCTTCTGGAATAAAGATTGGATCATAGCCCCATTTTTCTCCCCGTGGTTTTCGTGAAATTTTTCCTCTCACAACTGCGTTAAACAATACAACATCTTGTTTTTTTTCACAATATGCTATAACTGATTGGAATGTTGCCTTTCTCTCTGACTTGATCAGCCTTAGAATTCCTTCGATCCCAATTGTTTTAAATACAAAAGATGAGTAAGGTCCAGGAAAATCATTTAATGAATTTATGAAAAATCCATCATCTTCTACTATCACAGGTCTTGAACATTGAGAAAAGGCATTTTGTGCCTTGTGTAGTGCAACTTCTTCCAGTGTTTTTGCTTGTATTTCTTGCAAATTACATTTGAAAAATTTCACTGATATACCAAATTTTGATAAAATGGAGTTTACTTCGTTGTATTTGTTTTTGTTTGATGATGCAAATAAAACTCTAAACAACGTTTGCATATCTTCCTCTGCTTTCTATGACAGCAACTTGCCTAAGGACTTGGTCGTATCTAGAGATTCCTACCACTTTTTTATATCCTTGCAAAAATTTGTTCCATGATTTTTCCATTATGTTAGCGTGCGCGCTGTTTAGTATTTCCTTGAACAATCTGAGGTCTATTGCATGATCTTCCACTCTGCTTGTTTTTTGGGCAAGCCCAAAGTCAATCACAAATACCTTGCCCTTCATTACAATAAAGTTTGCTGTAGTAAGATCACCATGCATAATTCCATTTTTGTGTAATGTGCCCACTACCTTGCCAATATGTTCACAAGTTTTTATTAGTCGTGGATTTATGAGGTCCCTAACAAGATTTCCTTCTATGTATTGCATATACATTTCACATTTTTTTGTATCAACAAAATATACAAGAGGTGTACATACTCCAAATGATTTTACAATAGATATTATGCCAGACTCTCGTATGGTTCTCTGTTCTCTTATCCTTCTATCAAGTATTGAATTTCGATAATCTTTTTTCTCTCTAATTTTTAGTATAGTCTTTTTTTCATTCCAGAAAGTAAGATGAATGTCAGCCTCCGCTCCTTTTTTTAGCAATTTCATTAGAGTTATAACTCGTAGATAGAGATTAAAACCTAATTATGGAAGATTTAGAAAAAAAAATTATGCAAGAGGACTGTTCGGAGGACTCCATTGGTTCTGGAATTCTCACACTGACTAATATGCGAGTTGCATTTGATAAAACAAAAGGTAGAATTGCCGATTTCACAAAAAAGATTGGAGAGACGGTCATTAACATCCCCCTAAATCAAATCATTGAAGTTGGAAAAGAAGGTCGGCTCATAAAAAAAGTCTGGATTAAAGTTAAGACAACAGATGGTGAAAAGACCTACAAGTTTGGCGTTTACAACACTACTAAATGGCTTGAAACTCTTCAAAAAACAATACAAAACAAGAGTTAGTATGACACTTCTACTGTATCCACTCTCCATGATTGTTTAACAAATGTTTCTTCTAGTGGAACGCCTGGTTTGCAAGTGGACTCTAGTAGTCCAGTCCAAGATATCTGTGAGCCACAATCACCTGCATATTCCTTTGGTGAGGTAAAAAATTTGCAGTTTTGTCTCTTACAGACACTTGTTAGAATTTCTGACAGCCTTCGGTTTGCAGCCACACCGCCTACTATGAGAAGCTCTTTTTTTCTAGTAAATGATAGTGCACGTTCTGTAGCTTCTCCAATCATTGCAAAGGCAGTTTCCTGCAATGAAAAACATGCATCTTCAAGATTCTTTGAAATTATATGTTTTGTTGCTGAAAGAAGACCTGAAAATGATACATCGTTTCCCTTTACTACATATGGGAGGGAAACATAGTTACGCGATTTTGATGCAAGCTCTTCAATTTTTCCTCCACATGGTGACGCAAATCCGGCTGATCTGCCAAGCTGATCTATAAGCTGACCAAGGGTGATATCTAATGTTTCCCCAAACACTCGCCATCGCTTTGATAAAAATGCCAAGATCATTGTGTGACCACCTGAAACAAGTAACACTAGTGGATCTCGTGCACCTGTCAGCATCTTTCCAAGTTCGATGTGACCTATTGCATGATTTACTGGATAGATTGGAATTTTATAATAAGACGCAATAGATCTTGCAACCACAGCTCCTATTCTCAAACAAGGCCCAAGTCCAGGACCGGCTGCATATGATATTATATCAAGATCAGTAATTTTGATTCCTGCTTTTTGCAGACATTCTGAAAGAACCTGCGGTGAATTTTCTGCATGATGTCGCGAAGCTTCTCTTGGATGGATGCCCTCACCTTCAGGAGGACAATAAACCATTCTTACATCTGAAAGAATCTTTCCCTTTGTACCGTTTTTTTCCAAGACAGCACATGAAAATGTGTGTGCCGTGCTTTCAATTCCAAGACCTAACATTTTATCCTCTACTTAGTGTCGATACGATCTTGATGACATCCCCATTTTTTAATTGGTGGTGTGAGCCTATTCTCTGTTTGGTCTTTACATCTATTGCATGAACAAAGCCTTTTGCCAAGTCTGCGTGAATTGTGGCAGCAAGGTCCTTTGCAGTCGAATCAGGAGGCAAAAGTCGTGCATCAGGCAACACCTCACCGTCCTTGTTTGATAGTCTTGTCTCATCTTCTACTGGATATACCACGATTAGCTTGAGAAGCTCAAAGCACGCCTGATTTAGGGCATCTTGCACACCTGTGGTTCCTATTTTGGATAGTACACCCTTTACAAGGTCTAGTGCCTTTTGTTGCGGAGCATTTAGAGTAACCCCATCTTTTATCTTAAAATCTTTTTCACCCAGAGAATAATCTATTAATCCACTCTTTGAAGCCTTTCTCAAAAGAAGCTCGGTTTCTGCACTACATGCTATAGCAGTCCTTTCTTTTTTTATCTTGTCTATTATACTCAAGTCATGACACAGATCAGCTTTGTTTGCCGCAATAAGCATTGGTCTTGTTCTTTTACGCAACTCTTTTACAAACAGGGACAGATCAGATTCTTTCCAGTCCGTAGGTTTTTTTGTCAGCAGGTTCAGGTGCTGGAGAACAATCTCCACATCATATTCAGTTATACCTAAACCGCTGAATCTTTGCGCAATGCCTTGAACAAGCTTGGCACCTTTACCTTCCAATTCTCGCGCCAATTTTTGCCATTCTCGTGCCAAGATCTGTTTCATCCACAAATCAAATTCTTCTTCAACAAATTTCATATCTTCTAGTGGATCATGGGTTCCTGCTGGAACGGAATGACCTTGAATATCTGTAGAACCTGAGATATCTACTATATGAATTAACACTTCAGCTTGTCTTGCATCATCCAAAAATTTGTTGCCAAGACCTTTGCCTTCATGTGCGCCTGGAACAAGGCCTGCCACATCAATTAGTTTCACAGGAATGAATCTTGTTCCGTTTACACATAGAGGATGTTTGTGTAAAATTCCAAAGTGTTTGCATGCACATTCTGCCTTTACGTATGCTATTCCTACATTTGGTTCGATAGTAGTAAAAGGATAGTTTCCTATTTGAGCTACAGTCTCAGTAGCGGATGAGAAAAAAGTTGATTTTCCAACGTTTGTCTTTCCTAGTAGCCCGATTTGCATGAGAGAGTATCAGTTGATGCTCTTATTAGTATTGCAGAAATCGTTTAATCTTCTTTGTCTTGATACCATATGTTGTCAAAGGTAATAACTGGCAGTCCTGGAGTTGGCAAGCATACTATATCTAATAGACTTGCAAAAAGACTGAACCTGAAATTAATTGATATAAATAAAGTAGCGATAGAATCCGGAATCTTTGAACAAAAAAATGAGTCATTGGATGTTGATGTGGAAAAATTAAAGAAGATGTTAGCAAAAAAAATTACAAAAAATTCACTTGTGGTTGGACATTTAGCTCCCTATGTAATTTCACAAAAACAAGTTGATACAGCAGTAGTTCTAAGAAAGAGTCCGTACAAGCTTGCTTCTATTTATAAGAAAAGAAAGTACTCGCATGAAAAATCGATTCAAAATCTTGGAAGTGAGATTCTTGGGGTAACACTTTATGATGCCATAAGTAAGTTTGGCTCTGACAAAACCTTTCAGATTGACACCACAAACAAGTCCATTTCAACGGTTGTAAAAAAAATAGAGAGCCTCTTTGCAAAAGGTGTCCTTGAGGAAGATGAGGTAGACTGGCTTGGTCTCATTTCAGAAAGAAACGACATAAAACGGTTTTTCCCCTACTAACTTCAAATAACGCACCGCTTGAAGATATTATAAAATGTTTGAGATAAAAAAAAGCGATCTTGCAGGAAGGATAGGACTGATATATACCAACCATGGCAAGGTTGAAACCCCTGCGTATGTGCCTGTTGTACACCCGGTAAGACAGTCCATTCCAGCAAAAAAGATGCGCGAAATGGGTTTTGATCTAGTAATTACTAATGCATATATCGCACTAAATAATTACGGGCAAGAAGCAGTCAGACGTGGCATCCATGACATAATAAATTACGACGGATCTGTCATGACAGATTCCGGTGGGTTTCAGGTCCTTGAATATGGAAAAGTAGATGTCGAATCAAAAGATATTGCATCATTTGAACAGAACATAGGAGCTGACATTGCAATTCCACTTGACAGACCAACAGGATATGGGCTTTCCAAAAAAAAAGCAAGATCATATGTTGATTACACTCTGAAAGTCTCAAAAGAAACCATCGAGCAAACTGAAAAAAATGGACAGATCTGGGTTGGTCCGATTCAAGGCGGCGAACACTCTGATCTTGTAAAGAGATCAACAAAAACTCTTTTAGAATATGGATTTGAAATGTTAGCTCTTGGCAGTCCGGTGGAATTTATGGAATCATACGAATATAATCTTCTTGCCAACATGATAATTACGGCAAAAATGCAAATGCCAAACTCTGTTCCTTTACATCTTTTTGGTGCTGGTCATCCCATGACAATTCCACTTGCAGTAGCACTTGGATGTGATACGTTTGATTCCGCATCCTATATGCTATATGCAAAAAATAATAGATACATCATGGAAGATGGTACAGCCAAACTTGATGAGATAACATATTTTTCTTGTAGTTGTGAGGTTTGTACAAAATACACTCCAAAGGAAATGCAAACACTTGAAAGTGAAGAAAAAATAAACAGAATCGCGCTTCATAATCTGTTTGCAATAAAATCTGAAGTTGGTAGAGTTAAAGAAGTAATTCATGAGGGGAGATTGTGGGAATATGTTCTTAAAAAGATCCGTTCACATCCTAAACTCTTTGAAACTATTGATGTATTTACCAAAAACCCTAGTTATTTTGCAGATACAACTCCAAGATTCAAAGAAAAAGCCGTTTTTCTCTTTTCAAACGAAGATCAGTACCGTCCTGAGATAGTGGCATTTCACAAGTTAGTTCGTAAATTTAAGACAAATAAAAACACACTTGTTTTAGCACCCGATATAATGATTAGACCATTTTATCTTTCTAAGGAATATAAAGAACTAAAAAAGAAGTTTGTAAAAAATTACAATAACACGCAATTCTGTCAATTCAATCCTTTTCTTGGAATAATTCCACTTGAAATTTCTGATATGTATCCTGCAGCACATAATGTCATGTCAAGAATTCAATATAGGCAAGATCAATTTCCTCAGTTTTTAAAAACATGGAAAGCATTTTTTGAAAATAACAATTTCAAGACGGTATATATTGTAAAAGATGAGTTTTTGAAATTTTATGTAAAAATGCTTCCAAAAAAAATCAAGATAAAGTTTCTTAGGGACTTGAAAATAATAAAAAAGAGTGAGAACAGATTCCGCTTATAGTGCGGCGTCTTCTGCCCAGCCTTTTACAAATACTCCGTTCTTGTGGAGAGGCACTGGTTGACCAGATGTGTAGTTCATTGGTCTCATCCAAAATATTGACTTTGTTGGGCAAACTCCAATACATGCACCGTCAGAGATGCATCTTTCTGGATAAAAGACAAATGCCTTACCTCTCTTCCAACCCTCTACGGGCTTGACACGGAGTACATCTGGACCAAGAGAAGTACAGATCTCTACGCACAGTGCGCAGCCTATACATCTTTGTTCATCTATGTCTGGAAGTATTGCTATTGGCATTTAATTCACTATTTTTGATCATGCTTTGGTTGCTATTTAAACCATCTGTAAAATCCATAACAGGGTTATAGAATTTTTTTCAATAAAACTAACAAAATAAAAAACAAAAAGAGAGTAATTGTATTATTTAACTACTTTTTGCTCTGGCGAATCGCGTCTATTTGACCACTCGTTACCCAATCTAGTAACTCAGCAGCCGTTGGATTCATCTCGGGTTTTTGAGCCATCAGATTAGTTACCCAAACATGATTTATCTGGTTTAGCAGTGGTTTATTTCCCTCATCGCCCCTTCTAACTTTATCTCGAAGGTCTTTTGGGATAGTATTCCACCATTGTTCAAAGGTTCTACCCATGGACAGATCATCTTTATTTGATCTAATTAAGTCTTTTGTAAATTATCTAAATAATATAATATTCTTACAGTCAAAAAGTGCTAAACGTTTAAAGGTGCTTAGAAGGGACTTTGAATTCTTGCAGGTTAAAGTTCTTGGCGCTGCCCACGAGGTGGGTCGATCGGCATTTCAAGTTAATTGTGACGGCGCAAATTTTCTTTTGGACTATGGGGTTCTTTTAGGAAAAGAGCCGTTGTATCCAATGCATGTAAAGCCAAAGGATATTGATGCAGTTGTTATAACTCATGCACATCTCGATCACTCTGGTAATGTGCCATCTCTTTTTGTAAATGGAAAAAGTCATGTTTACGCTACACCGCCAACACTAGACCTTTCTAGACTTTTAATCGAAGACATGCTCAAATTAGAAAAAAATTTTCTTCCCTTTGAAATGCCAGAAGTCGTCAACATGATAAAACATTCTAAAGAAATTGGATATAGAGAAAAAATTAAGCGCGGTAATTCTTCGTTTGAGCTACTAGAGTCCGGACATGTAGTGGGGGGCGGTGCAGTAATTGTTGAGTCTGAAAACAAAAGACTCTGCTATACAGGCGATATAAATCCAAGAGGATCCCGTATGTTGCGTGAAGCAGACTTGGACTTTGGTGAAATTGATCTGTTGATAACAGAAAGTACCTATTCACAGACTGAGCAGATGCCGCGTGACGAATCTGAAGAAAAATTCATAGAGTTTGCATATGAAATTTTGGATAGAAAAGGTTCTCTTTTTGTACCATCTTTTTCTGTAGAAAGATCACAAGAGATTGCTTGTGTTCTGAAAAATGCCAAATTCAAGCACAAAGTTATCATGGATGGAATGGCTGTAAAGGTAAACGAGATACTGCTTCACTATCCAGAATATCTGCGTGATCCGAAAGTTTTCGCTGATTCAATTCACCAAGCTGTATGGATAAGAGGAGAAAGGGAAAGGAAAAAGGCACTAAAAGAGCCTTGTGTGATAATATCACCTGCAGGAATGCTTGTTGGTGGTTCTGCAGTGTATTATTTACAACAGCTTGCACTTGACAAGAAAAATGGTATTGCTATGGTTTCATACCAAGGTGAGGGTACACCTGGCAGAAAACTTCTTGAAACAGGTCGTGTCAATATTCATGGAAGAGATGCCAAAGCACAAGCTGAGGTCAGACAGTTTGAGTTCTCTGGTCATGCTGACAGAAATGATCTTTTTGAGATAATCAACAAGATAAAAGGAAATCCAAAAATTCTCACGATTCATGGGGATACAGATTCCTGTACCAAGTTTGCAGACGAAATACGTGAAAGATTTGGATTTGATGCATGGGCTCCAAAAGCCGGTGAATTAATTACTGTTTGATATGCAGAGCATAAAAAAAATAAATCTATATCTTACCATTAATAGCGGTCAAGTTTTTCTTTGGGATAAAATTGATGACTTTTGGTACGGCGTTATTGGGCAAGAGGTTTTGAGAGTTAATGAGGAACCATTTGAAGTAATCTCCAATCAAAAAACATCAAATGATCTCTTCAGGCAAGGTGATAACTTATAAAAAATCCTAAAAGACATATGCA
>JBQTIK010000129.1:0-14528 GCA_052388195.1 Nitrososphaerota archaeon
ACACACAAGAGAATTAGATTACACAAATTCCAACAACCAAGTGATTTTCTTCAATATTTTGGAAAGGGTTATTAGAGGCAAAAAACTGAGCTAGAACATCGAAAATAATGACGGAATAAGCAATGAGCTTTCTCTGTCATTGCTTAAGAAAGATGAAATAGATTGACAAGATTCGAAGAGTTAAGTATTAAAAAATCCATACTAGATGGACTAAGGGATATAAACTTCCACGAAACATTCCCAATACAAGCGGCAGCAATACCAGTCTTGCTTTCAGGCCAAGATGTCATAGGTCAAGCACATACTGGAACTGGCAAGACAGCTGCATTCTCCCTACCTATATTACAGAATATTATACCAAAAGGCGGAATCCAGGCACTGATATTAGCACCAACAAGGGAGCTAGCAATCCAGATTTCAGGTGAAATGAACAAGTTTGCCAAATATACTGGAATAAGAAATGTGACCATCTATGGTGGGCAGAGCATAAATGTTCAATTCAGAGATCTTGAAAAAGGCGTAGAGATCGTTGTTGCGACTCCAGGTAGACTTATTGATCACCTAAAACGCGGATCAATAGAGCTAAATGATGTAAAGTATGTGGTACTTGACGAGGCAGATACAATGCTTGATATGGGATTCATAGATGACATAAAATTCATCTTAGATCTTGTTCCTGAGGAAAGAGTAACTTCACTCTTTTCTGCAACAATACCTGCGGAAATTCTCAGATTGGCAGAAAAATACATGCGTAACCCCCAGCAGATCTTCATAGACGCAGATGACCTTAGCGGTGAAGGAATTGATCAGGCTTTTCTTGTCATACGAGATAGAGAAAAGACAGACTTTTTGTTCAAATTCATAAAAGAAAACAAGAATGGACAGACCATAGTGTTTTGTTCAACAAAAGAAAGAACTAGACGTGTTGCGCACGAACTCGCTAAAGCAAACTTTAATGTTGTTTCAATCCAAGGTGATCTGTCCCAATTCAGACGAGACAAATCTATGTACCTGTTCAAAAAGGGTAAAGTAGACATACTTGTTGCAACTGATGTGGCTGCAAGAGGAATAGACGTACCAGAAGTTGCGCTTGTTATAAATTATGATGTTCCAAACCAAAATCTGGTATACTTTCACAGGATTGGAAGAACTGCGAGAGCAGGTGGAAAGGGAAGAGCAATTACATTAGTCTCGTATTCATCGATTGGGGATTTCCAGACAATTGCAAGACAAACCAAAGTAAAGATGACAGATCTTAACAAGCAGCTTGGAATTGAAGTTAAAATCCCTGATCCATTAAAAAGAGAAACCGGACAACATAGAAGAGGATATGGCAGCGGTGGACGTAGATATGGAAGCGGACGTAGAGATGACGGTGGACGTAGATATGGTGGAAGATCCAGTTACGGTAAAAATTATTACGGCTTAAAAAGCCGTTGGTAAAGTTTGTTCTCTATAAAATCGGCTAACATATTTAGGGATGTTATAATTTACTATTTCTGATAAAAATGGAAAACGCAAAACCAGTAAACACAAAAAGTTGGCAGACCGAAGTAACGGATTCACAGATACCTGTCTTTGTAGATTTTTGGGCAGAATGGTGTGGTCCATGTAGAATGGTTAGCCCAGTAGTTGAAGAGCTTGCTAGCGAATATCCAGGCAAAGTAAAATTTGTCAAAGTAAACGTGGATGAAAGTGGTGAACTTGCATCAAAATACAATGTCTTTAGTATACCCACGCTTGCTGTATTCAACAAGGGCGAGATTATTGCACAGCAAGTAGGAGCTGCCTCTAAGGCTTCGTACAAAAGCATGATCGAAAACGCACTTAAGAAAATCTAGACATAGAAAACCAAATCTTCAATTTTTTGAATCTAAAATAATTAATAACGGGCAAAGCAACTTTTTACATGTCATTTGGAGATGTAGATACCCTTAATCTTTTGTTTGACAAGCTTCAAAATCTATTAAATGAATCACAAGGATATTACGAATCACTTCTTGATACAGTAACTCTTTACAAGCAAGGAAAAATACCTGATAAAGAATTTTTTGAAAAACTTGGTGATTATGTTGTCGCTTATTCATCATTAGAATTTCTTGCTGTAAAGGTAATCTTTGAGCTAAAAAAATCACTTAATAAAATTGCTGGTGGTTCTGCACCTGGTACTACATCAGTAACTGGTTCGGTGCCTATGGGAATGCCTGGATTTGGCATGACTTCACCAAGTCACATAGCTGCGGCAACGATGCCAGGACCAGGTCGTCCACCTTCTATTGTTTCTGCAGCTTCTGCATTCACCAATCCGGGAACTCTGCCACCACCAGATCAATCCATAATGCCACCAGCTAAAACTACAGGTCTAGTCTGTTCTTCTTGTGGCTCTTCCATAAGATCAAACGCAAAGTTTTGCACTGCGTGTGGAAATAAACTTCAGTGATATAATTACACAAATCACCATAATCTAAAACCAATATATGAAATTTCAGTGTTAGTGACTAATCTTGATTTGCGCCGCATTCTGTACAGAATCTTGCATTTGATGAAAGCTTAACACCACACTCTGAACAGAATTTTGTAGCAGCTCCAGCCTCAGTTTGAAGGCTTCCATAAATGCCACCAGTTGATCTAATAGCACCAGTTGGCACAAATTTTTCATCATCAATAATTGGCACCGGTGCAAAATCTCTCTCCTCCACAAATGCCATTATTCGAGGCATTGTTTGACCAGGATTTTTTGGGTCAGGTATTATATCTCCAAGCCAGAATGCAAACCTTGTTAGGGTAAGTTCAGGTGTAGAAAATGTCAACGTATGACTTGACATATAATCTTCTGCGGCAGCTTTTCCATTAAACACCTTCATGGAATTCGTTATTGTAAATAGCTGTATATTGTTTTCTGGATGGTGGACCGAGGGGGATTCGAACCCCCGACATCCGCGTTGCGAACGCGGCATCACTACCACTAGACTACCGGCCCTTTTGTTATCAAGAATGTCTTCTGTTTTTATTCATTTACTCTCAAAGAATAATACTGGGATTCAAAGTAAAAGCACGGAGATGACTTTTGACACTATAATTACTGAGTCACACGTCGTTCTGCCAAGTGGTATAGTTGAGAAAAACATCGTAATTGATGATGGCAAAATTGTTGATTTGACAAACGAAGTTCCACAATGCAATGTAAAAATTAATGCAAGGGGATTGGTTTCAATGCCCGGTGCAATAGATCCTCATGTACACTATGGAGTCTATTCGCCCATAGAAAATGCCGCAGTTACAGAATCACGAGTTGCAGCAATTGGTGGGGTTACTACAATGATGAGAATGTTAAGACTAGGTGGTTCATACAAAAAGCTTCTTGACTATCATCTTTCAGAAAGCTCAAAACATCATTACATTGATTATGCAATACACGCATCGATACTTCAGAAAGACCAAATTGATGAAATGGAATTTTGTACAAAAAGGGGAATTACATCATTCAAGCTTTACATGAACCTAGGTGAGGATGTTGGGTATGTCTACATGGACATGCAACCCGGAACAAATTATCTACATGAAGAAAAAGTTGAAATAAATTTAGAAATGATTGAGCAGATAATTACAACTGCTGCAGCTCTTGGCTGTCCAGTTCTGGTTCACGCAGAGGATTACCAGATGTGTTCTTGTGGAATACGAGAAGCAAGGGAAAAAAAGAAAGATGGGCTTGGAGCATGGTCAGAAAGCAGATCGGTAGAATCTGAGATTAAATCAATAAAAACCGTCTCTGAAATTGCAAAAAAAGCTGGCTGTACACTATACTTCGTTCATATTGGATCACAGGGAGCTATTAACACAATAAAGAATGAAAAAAAGAATGGTACAAAAATCTACGTTGAGACCTGCCCACACTACCTTACACTCTCATTTGAATCGCAGAAAGGATATCTTGCAAAAGTAATGCCGCCAATAAGGAGCTTAAAAGACATAGAAGGTATCTGGAAAGAATTACAGACAGGCACAATTGATTCAATAGGAACAGATCACGTAGCGAACCAACTCAAGCTAAAACTTGCAGGAAATAACGTATGGGAAGTATTAGCTGGCTTTCCAGGCATAGGAACTATGTTACCAATACTGATGAGCGAAGGTGTAAACAAGGGAAGAATGACGTTGCAGCAGCTTGCAGAAGTAACAAGCTTGAAGGCTGCCAAGATATTTGGCATGTTTCCAAAAAAGGGAGTCCTCCAAAAGGGATCTGATGCTGACATTGTCATTATAGATACAAAAAAAGAAAACAAAGTCACAAGTCATCTTCTTGATGGTTTTTCAGATTATACAGTCTATGAGGGAAGGAACCTAAAGGGGTGGCCAGTAAAAACACTTGTGAGGGGTGAGATCGTAGCAGAAGATTTTAAGATAATAGGGAAACAAGGCCATGGAAGATTCGTTGCAAGGCCTGTTTAGGTTAAAACATCAAACTTGCCATTCTCTTTTGTTTTGTATATGACATCAGGTTTTCTTGTAAAAATTCCAACTTCTATAACGCCTGGAATCTGAATTATTTTTTCAGCTAGCTTCTTTGGTTTTGATATTTCTCCAAAATCACAATCTAAAATTATGTTGCCATTTTCCGTTACAAACGGGTATCCACGCTCTATGGTACGAAGGACAGGTCTACCACCATAGTTTTGAATGTGCTTTGCGGCTGTGTTTCGAGCAAATGGGTGTATTTCAATTGGAACACTTCGGTTTAGTTTTTTTACAAACTTGGACTCGTCTGCTATAATAACTACTTTTTTTGCTACATTTATGAGAATTTTTTCACGTAATAACGCGCCTCCACCGCCTTTTATCATATTTTTTTCTTCGTCTATTTGATCTGCACCATCAAATACAATATCAATATGTTCAATTTGATCTGCTTCTATTATCGGTATTCCTCCTTTTTCTGCTTCCATCTTGATTTGTAATGATGTTGGAATCGCTTTTACCTTGATATTATTTTCTTTCAAATGTGATGAAAGCGATCTCACAAAAGCTGTAGCAGCTCTGCCACTGCCAAGTCCCAAAACAAAACCGTCACTTACAAGCTTTAATGTATCATTTGACAATGCCTTGATGGCATCATCTATTGTCAATTATTCTACCTCTACTTGTTCCAGTTTTGAGAGGGCTTTCATTATCTCGCTTTTTATCTTATCTATATCCTTATCATCATCGTCCAGTTTTTCATCTTCTGGAATTTTCACTGCAACAGGGATCTGAATTTTCTTTTCATCAGGAGGTTGTGACGACTCAGCTCTTGGAATTTCTATAACGGCTTGAACTTCCCTGTTCTTTGGCTTTTCGGTCTGTATTGTTGTATTTACAACTACTTGCTCAATTTGCTTTTGAGTAGTAATATTTGATCTTACTAACTCAGCAGGAAATTCTGGCATTTTATTTGGAATTTCTGTAAGTGTGATAAGTTCTACTGATTTGTGCGGTTCCGCCAAAACTTCGATTGGTGGAGTATAAGATTCGTCAGCTTTTTGAATCTCGGTCTTTGCCTCAATTTTTTTCATCACTGGTTTTTCATGAACAATTTCCTTGACTGATTCTGATTGTTTCATCTGTTGTGTAGGAGGTGTCGTGATCTTGGACGAAATCTCATAAAGTTTCTGATCAAGCTGTGAAAGTTTCTGGTCCATCAACATGATTAATCCATCTCCCAGTGGACCAAGATCTGGATGCTTGCTTGCATCTTCAAGCTTTTCAATTTTAGCTATCATGAGTCCAAGCTGATGCTGGTATCTCAGTAAAAGCTTATCACGTTGAATCTTTGTAAGATCAGAATCTTGTTGATATAATCTTGATATAGTTTTTGTGAGAATTTCTTTTTCAATTTTTAATGATTGAATCTGATTTCTGATTACAGGATTTGCTCTAAAAATTAGCTTGTTATTTTTTCGCTTTGGAATTCTATCCATCGCTATTGCAGTACAGGCCCCTGCGACAGAACCTAAAACTAGCACTAATTCTTGCATCTATGTATACCATTTGATCCAACTATATTTTCTGATTCGAGAATCTGGATATCCACAGCTAGCACATCGTTTGTGACGCGCATGGAATGAGTTTTTGCCACATCTCCTACACCTAATGTGTGGGTGTTTTTTGGTGTATCCTCCCATTGAGGTTGTGCCTTTTGTCATTATGCAATCACTTGGGTGGAGGAGATATAATTACCAAATTATCTCCGCGGACAACTATGGTTCCAAGACTCTTTGATTCGCCTTCAGAAGGGATCTCTTCTGAAGAGTCGAGTAGCAGGTTCATATGTTGATCAAAACCATGTAGATTGCCTCTAATTACCTTACCACCTTTTAGTTTGATAAGGACAACTTTGTTGAGGCTCTCATCAAGTACTTTTACTGCCATGTCTACTGACATTTATTTCACTTATTACCCACTCTATCAAGGGTATATATTAAAATTTCATTGGTGTAATTTTGGGGTTTTGTCAGTAAGGCAAGTTTGACTCTTTTAGAAGACCCTTGTAAATTTCTGACAAGATCTTTTTACCATCACGTACATTTGCATTTGTTGGATTGCCCCATACCCCATTTTTTGTTACAAACACGAATGATTTTGTAGCAAGCTTTTCGAATCTTCGCTTTTGTTTTTTGGAAAAGCCATCAGTAACGAATCCTTTACAAGCTTTTTTCATGTTTACTTTTTTTGATATTGCAAGCATAAGTGATGTCTCAACAAATCCGGCATGGTCAAATTCTCTCTTCATAAAATGCCAGTAGGAAAATACGAAAACTTTCACTTTTCTCCTTGATATCTTCCATACTTTTTTGGGGATGTACTTTAATGTGGATTGATTTCCATGATGTCCATTAAGAATTATCACAGTGTTAATTTTATTTCTCCATAAAGAGATGCATAACTCGACTAGAATCTTTTGTAATGTTGATTTTGTGATGCTGAGATTAAAGAAAGGAGAATGTTCAAACGAAACTCCATAGTGTATCGTAGGCAAAAGCAAAAAACCCGCTTTCTCTGAAACTCTTTTAGCAATCTCAGATACTATATCAGAATCCGTTGAGATAGGTAGGTGTGGTCCATGTTGTTCAATAGCACCAACTGGAATGAGAGCAGTTTGTTTTTTAACCTTGACTAATCTCCTGAGATGAGGATCTGGAAGGTCTTTTGCTTCAGTCATCTAGATCTCTTAGGCTTGACATGAACTTTTCCCCAATAAACTTCAAGTCTCTTTTCAAGGTGCATCTTTACTGCTTCAAGCAAGGTCTTTGCTTCAAGTCGCTGACCTTTCTTTTTTAATGATTCTATAGTTTCGTTCGAATCTATTGCAAATGCATCCTGAAAGATTATCGGTCCTTGATCTAAATCCTCTGTCACATAATGAGCAGTACAACCAACTATCTTTGCACCTCGTTCATATGCCTGTACATAGGCAAAGGCACCTGGAAAAGCAGGCAAAAGCGATGGATGGATATTGATTATTCTGTTTGGGTATCTCCAAACAAAATTTGGTGACAAAACTCGCATGTATCTTGCCAAAACTATCAAGTCCACATTGTATCGTTTTACAATGGAAAGTATCTTTTCTTCTGCTTTTGACTGGTCTGCATCATTTACAAGTACAAAAGGAATCTTTGATTTTTTTGCAAGGGGAGAAAGAGCGTTTTCCGTGCCTATTATAACGCTGATCTCTCCCTTCAACTGATTTTTTTCCCTTGCTTCCAAAAGAGCTTCAAGGCAATGAGGCTCTTTTGTAACTAGTACCGTGACTCTTTTTCTGAATGCAGCTTCATGATGTGTATTCACTTCCATCTTCAGGCTTTTTGCTAAAACCTGAATTTCGTGATCAAATTTTTCCATGTTAATTTTTTGAGTAAACGAAGCTTCAAGATACATCCCAAATAAGCCTTTGATGACATTTTGATTTATTTTTTCAATGTTTCCACCTCTTTGAAATATAAAGTTGGTAAAGCCAGCTACCACCCCTTCATGGTCTTTCCCAACTACAACAATCTCAACAGTTGTTTTGCTCATTCTGGATTTGGTGTAGAACGCACTTTATTAATGCTTAAATATACATTAGAGATACCTCGTAGTGATATAATGCGTGGATGCCATAAAACACCAATCCTATAATGCGTGAGTGAATGGAGAGTTTCTTGAGTTTTTTAATTTTATATACAACTGAAGAAAGATGACGGATAGATCCAAAAACTCAAACAAAAATCGTAGTAGAGGCAAAAGCTATGATCACAATAACCCTGTAAAGATTTGTTCTGTTTGTTCTACAATTGGAGATTGGCACTGCTATGAATGCTCAAAAGATTTTTGTAGTGTTCACTTTGCAAACCACAAAGAGCTGCAGCTCTGTTTAGTAAAATAAGTGCGGGAGGTGGGATTTGAACCCACGAACTCCTAAAAGACAGGGTCCTAAGCCCTGCGCCTTTGACCAGGCTTGGCAACTCCCGCATGCACCATGCCTTTTAAGACAAATTTATCTATTGTTGATAGGCTAGGCAAATGACAAAGATATTTGGAACTAACGGAATTAGAGGGGTGTTTGGAGACACCCTCACTCTAGATTTTGTATCCGAAATTACACTGTCTCTTGGAACGTTTTTTAAAAAAGGACCAATTCTTGTGGGATATGATGGAAGAGATTCAAGCACGATAATTTCAAAAATAGTGTGTTGTTCTTTGAATGCTAGTGGGATTGATTGTGGAATTGCAGGATTAGTTCCAACACCCTGTTTACAATTTGCTACAAAAAGTCTTGGTTATAAGGGAGGAATAATGATAACTGCTTCCCATAATCCACCAGAGTATAACGGTATAAAACCTACAGCACAAGATGGGGTAGAAATTTCTAGGAAAGATGAACTAAAGGTAGAAGAATTTTTTTTTAACAAAAATTGGAAAATAACTCCACATAAACTAGGTATAACACTAAAAGAAGAAAGAACAATTGAAACCTACTTAGACGGCATTAAGTCGCAAATTGACGTACAAAAGATCAAGTCTAGAAAATTCAAAGTAGTACTAGATTTAGGTAACGGTGCCCAAGCAGTGACTGCCCCTAGATTATGCAAAGAGCTTGGGTGTGATGTAATAACAATTAACGAAAAAGTCGATGGATCTTTTCCAGGAAGGGGTTCAGAGCCAACCCCAGAAAATCTGCACGAGCTTTCAAAGCAAGTAATCGTATCCAAAGCGGATTTTGGTGTTGCTTTTGATGGTGATGGAGACAGAAGCATTTTTTGTGATAATGAAGGAAAAATTGTAACTGGTGACAGATCTGCCCTTCTTCTTTCTAAATTCATTTTAGAAAAAAATCCAAAGTCTACAATAGTAACCACAATAAACTCTACATCTAGGATTGAAGAAATTGCAAACACAGCAAACTCAAAAGTGATTAGAACTAAAGTGGGAAGTGTTGAGGTTTCTCGCGAAATGATGTCTAAAAAAGCAATAATTGGGTTTGAAGAAAATGGGGGGTTCATGTATGGAAAACATAACCACGTAAGAGATGGTGCTATGACAATGGCTATAGCATTGTATTTACTTGCAAACTCTAAAAAAAGTATGTTAGAGGAAATAAAACTTTTGCCATCATCATTTACAACAAAAAGCAAAATAGAATGTTCAAAAGATGAAGCGACAAAAATTATTCAGACTCTAAATAATGAGGAAGGAAAAAAGGACATAACTGATGGTATCAAAATCATCTTTGATAAATCAAAGTGGGTAATGGTGCGACCAAGTGGAACCGAACCAATAGTTAGAATCTATGCAGAATCAAATTCACAGGAAAATCTTGATGAGCTATTTACAAAATACATGGAAAAAATAAAATCAATTCTTGGCAGATAACACTTTTAAAACCAATTGGAAGCACTCTAGGGATGGAAATGATCCCTTTTGGGTGATACATCTGGCTAAGGCCTATTATGTCAAGTTTCAGGTACCGCAGGATTTGGTCAGTCCAATCTATGAGGCGCTAAGAGTAGCCCATCAAAGTGGAAAGGTAAAGAAAGGTACCAACGAAGTCACAAAAGCAATTGAGCGTGGAATAAGCAAACTTGTAGTAGTAGCTGAGGATGTTGAACCTCCAGAAGTAGTGGCACACCTTCCAATACTTTGCGAGGAGCACGGTGCAGCATATGCATTTGTTCCCAGCAAACAGGAACTAGGTAAAGCGCTTGGAATAGATGTGACTGCTGCAGCGGCTGCAATCTTGGATGCAGGTGATGCACAACACATTGTTGATCAGATTGTAGCATCACTTTCACAGATTAAAGGTGGACAAGCTAGCAAATGAGTAGCGAAACAGTAACTCCAGCGGAAGTAATCCAGATTGTTGGTAGAACTGGCATTGCAGGTGAGGTTATACAAGTTAGAGTAAAAATAATGGAAGGAAAAGACAAAGGAAGAATCTTAACAAGAAATGTCAAAGGGTCTGTGAGAATGTCTGACATTTTGATGCTACGTGAAACAGAGCGCGAAGCAAGAAAGATAAAGTGATTATACATTGAGTGTACTGGTAAAACCATGCAGTTTTTGTAACCGTCCAGTAGCCAAAGGTTCTGGAACCATGCTTGTCAAAAATGATGGCACTGTTTTCTGGTTTTGCTCGTCAAAATGCAAAAAAAACATGCTCGTACTGAAACGTGACCCAAGAAGACTCAAGTGGACGAATAAATACGTAAAAGGTGGAATAAAGGTCAAAAAGTAAATGACTGAACAGTCACTTTTTATAGTAAAACCAGATGGTGTAGAGAGAAGAATAGTTGGCCAGATTCTTACAAGATTTGAAAACAAAGGTTTCAAGATAGTAAAGATGAAGATGTTTACATTCACAAGAGAAATGGCAGAAGAATTTTACTCTGCTCACAAATCAAAGCCATTTTTTGGTGAGCTTGTGTCTTTTATCACATCAGGCAGAGTAGTGGCGACTGTAATTGAAGGTAATAATGTCATAGCAACAACCAGGCTTATGGTTGGTTCTACAAAATCCTTTGAGGCATCTCCAGGCTCAATACGAGGCGACTTTGGTCTTGGTATAACAGATAACATAATTCATGCCTCAGACTCTAGGGAAAGTTTTGAAAAGGAAGTAGCGGTAGTATTCAAGTGAAAGGGGTTGCAAATACGACAACCAATTGTAGTAGTTCTAGGTCACGTAGATTCTGGAAAGACCTCACTACTTGATAAAATTCGTGGAACTGGAGTTCAAGCCAGAGAAGCTGGCGGAATTACGCAACACATAGGAGCAAGTTTTCTTCCATCTGATACAATCAAAAGTGTTTGCGGTCCACTTTTTACAAAATTAAGCGGTGGAAAAGATGAAATCCCAGGGCTTTTGGTAATTGATACCCCAGGTCATGAGGTATTTACAAACCTGAGGGCACGTGGTGGTTCTGCTGCAGATATTGCAATTTTGGTTGTTGATGTAAACAGAGGATTCCAACCGCAAACAAATGAAAGCCTCAAAATATTACAAAACCGAAAAGTACCCTTTGTCATAGCACTAAACAAAATAGACATGATCTCTGGATGGAAAAAACCCAGTACAACGTTTATTTCCACATCAATAAAGGAACAGGATCCAGCGGTGCAAACAGCACTTGACGAGCTGCTTTACAATGTAGTGGGAACACTCTCTATTCTTGGTTACAACTCGGAAGCATTTTACAGGATAAAGGACTTTAAAAAAGAAGTATCAATAGTACCAGTAAGTGCCCGAACAGGAGAGGGAATACCAGAACTGCTTGCAGTACTAGTAGGTCTTACTCAGCAATACATGCAAAAAAAACTAGAACAGCAGGAAAAAACTACAAGAGGAATAGTGCTTGAGGTAAAAGACGAAGTTGGATTAGGAGTAACTGCAAATATCATTCTTATTGATGGTTCACTAAAAAAAGGAGATACAATAGTTGTAGCAAAACGAGATTCAGTGATTGTCACCAAGGCAAAAGCAATTCTTTTACCAAAACCACTTGATGAGATGCGAGATCCACGAGACAAGTTCAAGCCTGTTAAGGAGGTACGAGCTGCAGCAGGCATAAAGATTGCATCTCCTGACCTTGAAGGAGTTCTGCCAGGAAGTCCGGTATATGCTACTGCTGATGACTCTCAGATTGAAGAGTTCAAAAGGTTAATCGAATCTGAGATGAAGTCAGTATTTGTCAAGGCAGACACAAAGGGAGTTATTCTAAAATGTGATACAATAGGTTCTCTTGAAGCACTGACTGACATGCTAAAACGTCAAAATGTACCTGTAGCCATGGCTGATATTGGACTTGTTACACACCGTGATGTGGTAGAAGCAGTTGCAATAAAAGAAAAGGATAGGCATCTTGGCGTTGTACTCGCATTTAATGTCAAAGTACTTCAGGATGCTCAGGAAGAAGCTGATACAAATCACATCCGAATTTTCCAAGATCAAGTAATCTATAGCTTAATTGACAATTATACGCACTGGGTTGAAGAAGATACTGCAAATGAAGAAAATGCAATTTTGGAAGAGATCACCCCCGTATGTAAATTTACTTTCCTAAAGGGATATGTGTTTAGAAAGAGTAATCCTGCCGTTTTTGGTGTTCACGTTAATGTTGGCAGACTTAGGCAAAAAGTTCCAATAATGAATGCGTCTGGTAAAAAAATTGGGATAATACATCAACTTCAGGACAATGGAAAGAACATTGAGATTGCAAAAAAAGATCAAGAGATTGCAGTTTCAATTCAAAACATAACTATAGGTAGACAGATATCTGAAGAAGAAGTTTTGTATTCTTTTCCGCCTGCACCAGAAGCAAAGCTCTTGCTTAAAAGGTTCTCACATAAGCTAAATCCAGAGGAGTTTCAGGTATTGCAGGAAATAGTCGAAATACAACGAAAACAAAACCCAATGTATGGCTATTAGGAATATTTCTGTGCAAGCATATGAAGACCAGGCTCTCCTACAGCACCAATAGCCTTGTCAACAGCTTGACCATTTTTGAAAACGATAAAGGTTGGAATTGCATACACTCCACATCGTGCTGCAACACTTTGTGCATCATCAACATTTACACGAGTAAACTTAATTGTCTTGTATTTCTTTGAAAGCCTAGTAAATATTGGAAGCATAAATTGACATGGGCCACACCATGTTGCCCAAAAATCTACCAAGACAGGAGTGTCGCCAGCAATTACATCATCAAAATTTGCATCTGTTAACTCAAGTATTTCTTGTTCTTTCTGACTTGTCATCTCGGCTAATTTTTTTTTCATTATTTCATCAATCTCAGTGTCAACCATTTGGAAATAAAAATAGAAATAATGACTATTTAATAATTTAGTTCATAAATCAAGAAGAAAACGCATCATGACTTCTTTTTCTTGTTTTATTTCCATAAGATGAAAGGTTGGTGACTTTATCTCTACCTTGAAATGGTGTTTCTTAAAATCAAGTTCTTCACCATATAATGTTGCTACAAGATCGTAGCCATCTTTTTTTGTAATCTTCACCGAAAATCTTTTTGGCACAAACCCCTCAGTTATCGTAAGTATGATTATCTCTTCAAGCCAATTGTAAAGCAAGTGATTGAGATCTTTTACATTAATCTGAATCTTTTTCTGGATCTTTTCCTCAACTAAGTTAATATTTACCATTGTATCAACAACGGAAACACCAGCATTTACAAAAGCCTCTTTAAGTGTACTGCCAGTGACTTCGATAAAGACATCTGTCATGTGTTCTAGATAGCGATATCCCATAGCGCTGGTGTTGAGCATCTCTACTATTAATTCATTATAAAATTAAACATCCCTCATTGTGATAGTTAATTGCATGATCAGTAACGTCTAAATGCATTAGAGAAAGAATGATTTTTGAATTTGGATCTACCACGTGGAATGAGAGATTTAGAACCTGACGAAGTTTCAAAAATTGAATATGTCAGACAGAAATTTATCGAAACTTCAAATCTTTTTGGATTCAAGTTTATGGAACCATCGCCGATGGAGCTTCTGTCAGTAATAGAGACAAAAAGTGGTCCATCAATCAAAAATGAAATCTATTATTTTAAGGATAAAGGAGATCGTGAGATTGCTTTAAGATTTGACTTTACTATTGGGCTTACGAGGTATGCAGTATCACAAAAATCAATTAAACTTCCTGCAAAGCTTTCAGCGTTTGGCGGTGTATGGAGATACGATGAACCACAGAAAGGACGATACAGATTTTTTCATCAGTGGGATGTTGAAATTTATGGTCAACCAAATCTGGAAGCTGACGCTGAGGTAATAGAGTTTACATCAAAATTTCTTTGCAACCTAAAACTAAATGTAATCATAGACATCTGTGATCGTGAACTCATAGAATCATATGTGCGCCAAGTCTTCAAATCAGACTCTCAGGATCTGATAGCTGATATACTTAGAGCAGTTGATAAGGTTCAAAAAAAGAGAAAACAAGAAATCATAAAAGAATATGTAGAAAAGGGCTATGCATCTTCAAATCTTTAAAAAAT
>JBQTIK010000130.1:0-2057 GCA_052388195.1 Nitrososphaerota archaeon
GGGCCTGGCATTATCAAATCCATCGTAATAAGATCAGGTTTGTGCTTCTTGAAGGACTCTATTGCTTGTGGTCCATCTCCAGCCTCGTATATTCGAGAGAAACCGTTTGAAACTAGGATATCTTTTAGGATGTTTCTCATAAAAGAAGAATCATCCACAATGAGTACTTTTGTCGAATCCCCCTTTTCCATATCAAGCTTGCACCTCCCCCCCAAATTTCTGCAACGTTCCCTGTTCTTGCAATAACTTTTGCAAGTCAAGAAGTACAATGAGCTTTCCTTGAATCTTGGCCATCCCTTTTACATATGGAGCTGATTCTAAAATTTCTGACCGGAGAGATTCTACTTCCGAAAGAGGCATTCTAATTACTTGATCAACTTCATCTACTAGAAAACCTGCAACCAGACCTCCGCTGTCAGCTACCAGTATTCTTTCACTTTGTTTGTTTTCTGTTCTTTCTGAAAAACCTAGTTTTGCCTTCAAGTCTATCACAGGAATTATCTGACCGCGAAGATTCATTACACCTCTGACATGTGGAGGAGATTTAGGAACAGAGGTAATGTTTTCCAATAAACGAATTTCCCTAACTTGTTCTACTCCAACACCATAATACTCTTTTTTCTTTGAAGCATTATCAAGAAGGGTAAAGACTACTGCCTGTACAAATTGAGCCTTTTGTTCGCTCATGTACGGTCAGGTTTCCTTTCGCCATCACCAGAACTGGCTATTGATTGTACTAGATGAACTGGATGCTTCTGTGGCATGTGAACCACTGGCTTTTCATGAATTGGAACTTGCTCTGGAATCTTGAATTTCTTTACCAATTCTAAAAGTTGTTCAGACAAGTTACCAAGATTCTGAATGCCGCTGCTAATTTCCTCCATTCCTGCCGCATGTTCTTCCATGGCAGAAGCAGTCTCTTCTGTACTAGACGCATTCTCTTCTGCTGAGGCAGCAATCTCGCTTACTGATTTTCTTATTTGCTCAACAGATGAGACTTGGTCTTGGATCAAGGAAGTAACTTTGTTTACGTTTTCAGTTGTTTCCTTAACCTTTTTGGCAATATCTTCAAGTGCTTCAAGTCCCCTTCCAATGACCTCTTTTCCTTCTAGAATTTCCTTTGAACTTTCTTCAATACCCTTAACCGTAGTCTTGGCTTCTTCTTGAATCTGTGTAATTTGCAAATCTATCTCTTCTGCAGCTTTTGCTGAATTTTCAGCTAGTCTCCTAACCTCATCAGCTACTACTGCAAATCCTTTACCTGATTCTCCTGCTCTTGCAGCCTCGATTGCGGCGTTAAGAGCTAAAAGATTAGTTTGGTCAGCTATCTTGCGTATGACATCCAAAACATTTGTTATCTGCGCACTCCGCTCAACGAGCCTTCTAATCTTTTCCACAGATTCTTCCGATACGCGGGTTATTCGAGCCATTCTCTCAGAGGCATCTGATGCGGACTCGCCACCTGTTTCTGCTATTTTGCCCATGTTGGTTGAAATTTCTGCTGTCTCTTGGGCTTTTGATTCAAGATCTTTCATGGTGGAACCAAGCTTATCGATGGCCTTGTTGACTTGCTCTACTTCTCTTGCTTGGTTTTGAGAACTCTTTGCAATCTGCTGAATTGTTGAAGATACCTGTTGTGTGGACACATTCATCTGCTCTGTTGATGATGAGATTTGCTGCGATATGGACGAGACTTCGGATGTGGTATTAAAGATGTTACCAACTATGTTTCTGAGCCCTTCGGTCATGCCTTTAAACGATGTCGCGAGTTTTCCTATCTCATCAGAGCTGTTAACTTGGATTTCGTTAGTGAGATCACTTTTACTTGCTACAACAGCTGCGTCCTGGAGACGTTTAAGAGGTAAAACAATAGACCTTGTCAAAAAAATAGTAAGTACGATGCCAATGCCAACCTCAGTTGCTATAATTCCAAGTATACTGATAGTTCCCAAAGAAATTCCATTACTGGCATTATCATCAGCTACCTTGACTATGTTTTGAATTTCATCTCTTATCACCTGAGCCTCGCCAGTTTGGTAAAGTGATTCAAATTCTTT
>JBQTIK010000131.1:0-4519 GCA_052388195.1 Nitrososphaerota archaeon
TACGCGCAAACCTGTACTTTACAGGAAAAACAGAGCTGGTGATGCGAAACTATCGAGCTTCTGACGCCATAGCTCTTGCGTCATTTTACAATATCCCTATTCTAGTAAGAAAGAACCTTCTAAAAGAAAAGATGGAAGCCTAGGTTACTATTTCTTCTAATCTTCCTTCTTGCTGAGCCCTTTTAAGCTCCATTGCAATTCTCCTTCCAACACCAAACGTAGTTCCATACTTGTATTTAGTGTACGGACTTGTTGTGGCAAGAATTGGGTTTCCAGGAACTCTCAGTGAAACGTCATACACTACGATTTCCAGATCTCGTGTTATCACACTTTGTAACGAAAATGGCCCGATTATTCCAGGCGCATATTCTTTTTTTACTGCGTTTACAAATTTGTCACCAGCTGAAATGACTTTGTCTAAAAGTGATTCACGTATGCTTGCTGGGGTATGACCCACCTCAATGTTTTGTAAAGAAACATCGATTTCAAGCTGCTGCCTTGCAGGGATGGCATTAAAGTCGTGCAAGTTTGTCTGCAACCTTCTTTCAATTCCAAGAAAGTCAACTTCTTCTGAGATTGGAGTGTAAAAGTAGTTGAGGTTAAAGTACGTTCCTATCACAAGCTCTTCAATGCTTGCAATTTTGAGGTTCTCTTTTGATATCAGACCATGCCTTATCTTTGTCTCCGTTTTTTCCTTGTAGTCTGAATAAGATGAAACATTAAAGAAGGCTCTTTCAAGCTTGCGCGATTTTTCTTGCACCTTTACTATTGCAGGTCTGTCAATGTCTTTTGGATTCTTGAATAGTTTTGGGTGTTTTATCCTTGCTTTCTCAAGCAAGTAGTATTGGTTTTTTCTGTGTGAGCGTTCTTCTGCTTGAAACAAAGCACGATTTCCAAATATTGGAACCTTGAAGCTGTTTTCTATTGCCTTGTATCCAAGGTAAGCAGTAAGTGCTCGGTGCGGCACAATTATTGTGTTTGATGCTCGTAGCTTAGCTTGAATTTTTGGAGAAAGCATCTCCTTGAATTTGTTTAAAACTATGATTTGGTCAGCAATTCTTGCAAATCTTTTGTATGGAACTTCTCGACCCTTTTGACACACAACTAGGGTTTGCAGACCCTCGTCTTTTGCACCATCCATAATTTCTAGTGCAGAATGGCTACCAAGTGTTCCTACAGTAAGATCAGAATATCCATTAACAATTTCTTGAATTGCAGATCTTCTTATCACAAGCTAATCTCTTTTTTGTTGGTAAAAAGCGTTGTTTTTATTTCGGAGTCTCGTCTTGTTTTTCTTTGAAGTCTTTTAGTTCCTTGTCAGCTTCGATTTTTCCTTTTTCAAATTCGCCTTTGGCTTTGCCAAACGTACGTGCAAGCTCTGGAATCTTTTTTGCACCAAAGATTAGAACAGCTATAACTATTATGATAAATATCCACTCCTGTCCTGCTATAAAATTTGCAAGATTAAGACCTAACATCGATAGTGTATTTTTGCCAGATCAAGATTTAAGTGTTGCAATCTGTCTGCCTTGTCTTTCTATAAAGATCATACCTATAAGATATAAGGCAATCATTGGACCTGCAACAAACCACATTGTGATTCCACTTCCATCTGGTGTGATTATTGCTCCAAAGACAACAATTATGACAATGGCATATCGGATGTTTCTTCGCCAGAACTTTTCATCAGTCATGCCAGACGCAGACATGGCATACATTATCAACGGAAGCTGAAATGAAATTCCAAAGGCCAAAAGAAACTGGAGTACAAAGGTAACAAAGTCTATTACATTTAGGAAGGTGACAAGACCGCTTGCTTCACCGTATTTGTAAAGAAATTCCAAGATGTAAGGTGTGACAAAATAGTATGAAAAAAGACAGCCGCCTATGAAAAGACCGATTGCTGGAATTGTTATTGACCTAATTACCTGAATCTCTTTTTTAGCTAGGGCAGGTGATGCAAATCCCACAAGTTCTCTTACAATTACAGGCATCCCAAAAACAACACCAAGCAGACCTGCGACATAAATCTGAGCAAAAAAGGCTTGTCCTGGTGCTGTCTGTATTAGCTGCACGTTTTGTGGTATCAATTGATTTTTCATTTCTACAGTAATCTGTGCTGCTATGTTGTCAAGTGGATCCGGTGTTGGATAGTACACTGTCATTCCGTTGTAATCAAATGCGTTTAGATGAAATGTAAGAACAAAGACTGCAATTATTCCTACAGCTGCAACCATTCGAAGTATGCGCTTTCTAAGTTCCTCAAGATGTCTTCCTATTTCTTTTGCTTCATCCATTGGAGATCAAAAAATTGTCCACAACCATATTTATCTACTTGCCAGGAATTGGCAATAGTTTGCTTGAAGGAAAGTTGCTTTGTTCTTGTTCCTGTACGCTAAAGTTCTCAAGCTCAACTGAAAGTTCTGTGCTTGTCTCAAACTTGTTGCCAACCTCCGTTGCAAGGTCGGCAATCTCTTTTGGGGAGTAAATCTCACGAGAGTCTGCCAAAAAGACACGCTCTCCTTTTTCTTTTATCTCGCCACCAAACTTGCCTTTTAGAAATTCTGCTATCCTATTTACCTCATCGCGTGGTATCATGTTATAATAAAACATAATGCCATGAACTGAGGCGTAATCCCAAGGTGTGCCGTTTCTATAGCAAAATACGCCAAAGTGTGCTGCCTCGTCCTTTGAGCATTTCATTTCCCAAGCAAGCACCTTTTTTGGATCATATGTGACTTTTTTTAATTCATCAATAGAAAGGTGCCAGTATCTGCATCGAGTCATGTGACCAATGAATAAATATTCGATTATAAAATTGTGTGCATGGAAGTTATTCCCAATTCTCGCCTTGAACTCTTGTCTGAGATGGAAGAGAGGTATGAAAGAAAAGACAAGGATTATTTTCTCCGCCTCTTGGATCACAAAGACTTTGTCATAAGGACAAGAGCAGTTTGTATTCTTGTAGACTTTGGAGGCGAAGAAATGGTACCACACATTGCCAAGGTTTTAAAAAATGATTCAAACGAGCTTGTAAGACACGAGGCAGCATTTTCGCTTGGACAGATGTGTTACAGAAGTGGGATAAAACCACTTGAAGATGCAGTAAAAAACGATCCTAGTTTCTTTGTAAGACATGAAGCTGCAATAGCTCTTGGTGTGATAGGATCTCAGGAAGCAAAGGAAACTTTGCAAAGAGCCCTAGCGGATTCAAGTGAGCCTGTAAGAGAGTCTGCAGTAGTTGCACTCTCCAATCTGCATTTTATGGAAAAATTAAGCAAAAACGAACGATTTGCAAAGCTTACAGGTGGTTAGAGCGGACTTACCTTTGTCCCCTCAGGCGCAGACTCAAAGTTGTATATCATATCCACATTAGAGTTCTCAAATATCTCCGAATCGTGCGTAATTATGATAAACTGTGAGATGTAACCCAAATTTGCTTCAAAGGCTTGTGACAAAACCCCCACTAGTGACTTTCTGCGTTCCTCATCAAGATGCGTTGTCGGCTCGTCTAAGATGATAAAGTTCAGATTAGATGAGCCAATAATGTGCGCCATACCAAGTCTTAGCGCAAGTGCTATACTGACTTTTTCTCCGCCACTAAGTGACTCTAGATCTAAAATTGTATTTCCAGAATAACACGAAATTTTCACGTTTCTTACCTTTTCCTCAAGAGAAACTCGCTGAATTTTTACATTAAACGCAGCTAGATATTCAGAAGCCTTTTGTGATATCAGATTCAAAGCCCATGAACGTAGGCTTGTGGCAACAGGTCCATCTCTATTGTAGATCTTGTTTCGTATTGAGTCTAGCTGTAAAACATATTGTTTTACCAAAGACAATTCATCCAAAGTTTCTGATATTTTGTTTTGAAGTTCTTTTGCAGTTTGTAACTTTTGTGTTATTGCACCAAGCTGCTGGTCTGTAAGACTTAGAGATTTGCGTGCCTGTTCAAATGCATTTTTTAGATTTTTAAATTCAGTTAAATCAAATCCGCTTGTTTCTTTTTGTAAATTAGAAATTGTTTCCAAGATAGTTTCAGAGTGTGAGTCTATAGCAAGATGCACCAAGCTTCCAGATGAATCAAGATCTGCTGGAATTCTTTCAATGTTGTTTTTTAGCTGAGATATCTCTTCTTTTAGCTCTACCAAATCCTGTGGATTCTTGATTGAGTGTGTTATGAGTGTGTTTTCCGCTGTTATGGCTTTTTGGTGTCTTTGCTCAAGTTCGCGCTTTCTCTGCCGAATCTCGTTTTCTGTCTTCGAAAGAGAGTTGATTTTTCCCCGTATCTTTGCAATCTCCTTTCTTATGTGCTCTTCCTCAAAAAGTGGATTAAGACTATCTACAACAGAGCCGCATACTGGACACCTGCCATCTTTTAGTTTTAACGTACCTGCAAGCTCTTCTTGCCCTACAAGCTTGCCTATCATTTCTGATAAATTACGAATCTCATTTTTTATTGAATCTGATTCACTTTCTGCCTTTGTTATTTGTAGCTCGATCTCTTTTTTAGACGAAG
>JBQTIK010000132.1:0-5307 GCA_052388195.1 Nitrososphaerota archaeon
ACAAGAAGAGTTTGAAGATGAATCAGAAGAAGAAACAGAAGATGAATCAGAAGAAGAAACAGAAGATGAATCAGAAGAAGAAACAGAAGATGAATCAGAAGAAGAAACAGAGGAAGGAGCTGAAGAAGAAACAGAAGTAGAAGAGGAAGAAAAGAAAGAGAAGGAAAAAGACAGATTTGAATCAGAAGAGATCGAAGCTCCAGAACTAGAAGAGGAGACGCTGAAAGAGTGGGTTGAAGAATTCAAAGCGACAAAGGTAAAGGATGGTGTAGAAACACCAATCGAGGAGCCAACAGACCTACCGCCAATAATTGTTGCCAAGGAAGAAAACATAGAGGAAATCGAGGAAGCCATAGAAGAGCAGGAAACAGTGCAGCTTGATGTTGCCTTTCCCGAACTTTCCAAAGGCTCTGATGTTATTGAAAGATTTGATTTGCCAACTTTTGATCTGCCAGAAGAACCTGATGTTGTAGCCATAGTTCCACCTGTAGCCACTACAGTAGACCCAGAAACAGGTCAGACTGTGGCCACACCACCACTAGCTGAAATTATTCCAGGTCAGGAAATCATAGTTCCTGTGGATCAAGAAGTGCTTGCAGATTTTGGTGGTCTTTTGCAGCTTGGCGTTGAACCAGCAGAAGACGCAAGACCAGTTGGGCAAACAGAAGAGTGGTTTGTTGTTGCAACAAACGATAACATCCCAGTTGCGCTACCAACACTTGAAGACAGTGGCATAGAAAACAGACTTGATCTTTTCATATACATCTCATACCCATTTGAAGAAACTGGAACTGGATTTGACTGGACAAATTCTGAAACACTAGCCAAACCAGCAGAACTTCAATTCCTTGTGGACAAACCAGATGCATCCATAGAAAAGGTAGACTCTAAAGGCTGTCCTGTTTCACAGATATTTGTTTTAGATGAGACTGTAGACCCACCAAACTGGACATCAGATGGAGTTCGCATCTTATCCATTACACCTACCACATCATCGTCATGTAAAATAACTGCACAATCAGACCATCTATCAAAGTTTGCAGTAGGTGGAGTCAGGCCAGCACTATTTCTTGGAGGCACTGAATCAAAGAGCGGATGTCTTATAGCTACTGCAGCCTTTGGTTCAGAGCTTGCGCCACAGGTTCAGCTCTTAAGAGAAACAAGAGACAACATCGTACTAAAGACACAGTCTGGTGCGACATTTATGACTGCATTTAACCAATTCTATTATTCATTTGCACCCACAGTAGCAGATTGGGAAAGAGAAAACGTAGTCTTCAAAGAAATAGTCAAAATAACAATCACGCCACTAGTCACAACACTATCAATTCTAAATTACGTAAACATTGATTCTGAAGCCCAAATGCTAGGATATGGAATTGCAGTAATCCTACTAAATATTGGAATGTACATTGTACTTCCTGTCTTTGGAATTGTGAAATTTAGACGCCGCTTCCACATTTCATCATAACTTTAATGATGAAATTATGATTTGATGAAATGATTTTTGAACAAAGAAAAGTAAGTTAAGCTAGCATCCATCACTTGGTTCATCAATCGTACCATTACCGTTGTCATCTACACCTAATGCGCCTTCATCAACTCGACCATTTCCATTGTTATCAATACCGTCACATGGGTCTCCTGGTGGTGGTAACTGCGCAAAAGACGTTGGTAATGATACAGAGCCTACAAGTATAATCGAGAGAAATAAGGTTGCAAAAAGTTGTATTTTTGGCATAAACTGTGATGGTTCACTTGTAGGTCCTAATAAGCCTTATTCTTCTAGTTTATCTAAATTTAATAAATTTTATAATGTTTTGGATATTGATCGCTCCCTTTTTGTTGATGCAGTTATTGAGATAAATTAATTCAGAAATCTTTGCTAGAGTTCTGAATTTTTATTACATTTTGATTCACCCTGTATCTTACAACCATGACAAAATCACCATTGATATTTTCTATTCAATTATTTTTGGAAATAAATCACTTTTTGGGCTGCTCGCACGTTTTGTTTTGCTTTGCGTCCCAACAATAACTAACTGTTTCCTTTAGCTTGCCGCCTATTCCCTTAGTATAGGTGAATGTGATCTTGTCAAATTCAAGACTGATTTCTTCTTTTTGTAAATCTTTGGTGTTTACGCGTTCTGTTAGGATTTTGCTTACTATTGCATTTTCTAGCTTGTATTCCATATAACATTCTGTGTTTGAACCACCTGTTTTGCAAAGTTGAAGTCTAGCTTCGCTCATTTTTTCGCCTGTTAAAAGAGCCCTGTACAGCAAAGGTGTAGAAGAGTCTAAATTGTGTTCAATTTTGAGACTTCCAACTTTTCGCTTTCCATCGGTCAGCCCAGCGCCAAGAGAATAAGACAAAACTTCTATCCAGTCTTTGTGTTCTGAATCAGTTGATTCACCTCGTATGTCGCCTATCTTAACAAACATGTTAACTGCAGCATATGCGTCAGAAACCATTACAGGACCAAGAAAAATTCCCGCCACTATCGATGAGATTGCAATTGTTGTCAGGTTTCTTGTTTTTGACATCTCTTTTTGTTCCTACAGGTGGGTATTAAAATGATCACACGCATGTTCAAAATTAGATTTTACGTAGGTTGTATCATAGCAAATTGTTAATTGGTACTTGATGAAAAACACACTTGTCCACAGATCAATTCTGCGCAATTATTATATCTAATAAATTGAAATAATACTATATGGACAGGATGGTAACATCGCGCATCCTTATAGTTTGTATCTTAGTGTCAGGACTGGTTTTCAGTCCTGCTTTTGCTGAAATAAGTGCTGAAGTAGGAACAAAAATTGGAGCAGAGGTAAAGGTAGGAAAAGAAAAAGAACAAGGTAGCTCTACTGCAGAAGCAGAAACAAAAGTTGGAGCAGAAGCGAAAGTAGAAGCAGAAAAAAAACAAGAAAGCTCAACTGAAGAAAAAATGAAAACAGAAACTTCGTCAACTAGTAAAGCTGAGATAAAAACATCATATCCAAAATTATCTGTTGACTCAAAAAATTCTTTTACTATACAAACAGACCGTCATCTGTACAAGGCAGGCGATGAAATGCAAATAGAAGGCACTATCTGGTCTAACCTGATCCTCCAGCTTGGTGGAGCAAACTTGGTAAAAATCCAAGTCACTGACAACAAAGGAACTGTGGTATATAGTGATGATGCAACTGTTGACAGCGACGGCAAGTTTACTGCAAAGTTCACATTGCCTGTCGATGCCCAAAAAGGCGCATACACAATACGTACAAACATTGAAACAGGTGTGCACACAGTAGATACGCTAACGCTTGATGCAAAGGCAAATCTTCAGACAGATACCAAGATAGTTGTTGCAAGCTCTTCTGCACACGTGATCAAAGCAGAAGGACGCGACTTTACGGTAAAGATTGCAAGCAATTCTAATGTTGACAATGTTGAATTCAAAAAGGAAGAAAAAAAGGTGACATTTAGGGTTGAAGGAGAGACTGGAACAAAGGGCGTGACACAGGTGACTATTCCAAAGGCCATGCTAAGTGGAGAAATGATGGTAACAATTGACGGAAAGGTTGCCGCCTCCGATGATGTAATTGTAACATCAAACACAGAAGCAGAAACAACCCTTGAGATAAACTATCACCATAGTATCCATACAATTGACGTGGTTGGAACCAACGTCGTTCCAGAGTTTTCCTCATCATTGTTAGTAATGACTGTAGCCGTCATTTCAGTACTAACACTTGCCGTGGCTAGACCACTACTACACCGCTTGTAACTATATTTTTGCAAGTCAGCAGAAAATTCTCTACGCCAAGAAGCACCTAATTTTAAGCGGATGACACATTTCTAAAAGTGGAAATATCAAAAGTCTACGATCAGTATCAAAACATATCCTTTTCTAATAGAAAAAACAAATATCGTAAGTAATTCCGCCCTATAACGTGGAGCCACAAATAGGAATCGTAGGCACAGGCATGCTTGGAAGTGCAGTCACAAAAAGACTGCTCAATTCTGGTTACGAAATTAGAGTCTATAATAGGACTAAACAAAAGGCAGAACCACTAGCGGCACTTGGAGCTATAATATCACACAGTCCAAAAGATTTGGCAAAATCATCTGAGCTTGTAATTACAATACTAAAGGATGCAAGCGCAGTCAGGGAAGTGTCATTTGGCAAAGACGGAATCATAGAAGGATATCATGATGGATTGACTGTTGCAGACATGAGCACAATCAGTCCACAAGAATCTATATCTATAGCAAAAAGATTCCAAGAAAACAAGATCGGGATGCTTGAGATCCCAGTAATGGGAGGGCCTCCTGTTGCAGAGACAGGACAGCTACTAATGATGATTGCAGGAAAAAAAGAGCTTTATGAAAAGTACAAAAAAATCTTAGAGTGTATTGCACAAAAGTCATTTTATCTAGGACAAAGCGGCACGGCTTTAGCAATCAAGCTAGCAATGAATATACAAATATCAATGACAGCCCTTGCTCTATCTGAAGGAATCACACTAACACGTGGTGCAGGTCTTGATCCACAACTATTCTTGCAGATACTCAACTCGTCTGACTACAAGACACGCCAAAGTGAGAAAAAAGGTCCCAAGATGATTAAAGGAGAGTTTGATGCAACCTTTACCATCAAAAACATGCAAAAGGACTTGGATACCATAAACGCAGCGGCAAAGGCATTTAATTTATCCCTGCCAATGACATCACTTGCACAAAAGCTATACCAAGATGCAACAAGTGAGTTTGCCAAGCTTGATTACACAGGCATACTTGCATACATTGAAAAAGCAGCAAAACAGACCAAGATAGACGACTTGTCAAAGAGTGTCAAACTAAATCAATAAGAAAGAATCTTTGTATAATGATTCTCATTATATTGAATTAGAATAAGAATTAGCTAAAGCTACTCCGCAATAACCCTCTGAATCAGTGCGGAATTCATAATTTATAGAACAGCTAATAATATGTAGTTGGACTTAACGTCTGATGAATTTTCCATAAAATGTAAGCAGAATATTTGCTCAAAGGGTCCAGTGATAACTGATAATACTACCGGCGAGATACTTTGTGGAAGCTGTGGTCTAGTTTTGATTGAAAAAGTAGAGGACACGGGACCAGAATCTAGAACTCACGATATGGAAGAATACATGACTAGAAGCAGGACTGGAAGAGGAGTTTCACTGGCCATGTATGACATGGGATTGCCTACTGTTATCAGCTCTGAGGGAAAGGACGCATCAGGAAAATTCTTGTCAAGCTATACCAAAGACACATTCAATCGACTCAAACTTTGG
>JBQTIK010000133.1:0-4254 GCA_052388195.1 Nitrososphaerota archaeon
CTAATATGATAAGCATAATTTTTTTTGGACTAGGTAAAGTTTTCAGCTTTGCAGAAATAATTATGCCTAACGTTCCTTCAGAACCAGCTATAATTTTCTGCAAATCTGATTTCTTTTTAATCGCATCTAGTCTGTAACCACAAGAATTTTTTGAAACATGTGGAAATTTTTTTTGTACATCAGATTTGATTACTTTGAATATGTTTTTGGTAAATTGCGAATTTGAAGGAAGCTGAACAATTTTTCCTTTCGAAGTTATGATTTTGACCCCAAGCAGGTTATCGATAGTGCTTCCATATTTTAGAGAATGACTGCCGCTTGCGTTTGTGGCAACCATTCCGCCAACCGTACAGTAAGGTCCAATTGAAGGATTTGGACCAAAAAACCTGCCAATCTTTTCTAGTGCGTAGTCAAGGTTTCCTTTGAAGACTCCACTAGCAGCTTCTACATAATTAAAACCCACTCTAATTTTGTCAAAATCTCTGAGATCCAGAATTATTCCATTTCCTAATGCGCTTCCAACAAGACCTGTTCCGGCACCACGTGGAGTTACAGGTATTCTATTTTTTGTAGCGTACTTTAAAATTGAAATAACTTCATCTTCATTTTTAGGAAAGACAACTACTAGGGGTTTAACAAGATAAGAACTGGCATCAACAGAATAAAGATTCCTGCTTTGTTTATCCCAAAGCACTTGACCGCTTATCATTTTCTGAATTTCTTGCCCAATTCTTTCAGCTCTCATAACACCCCTTTGCTTTTGTTGCTTTAAAGTTTAGATTTTGGCAATTTCTGCTATAAGCAGCATCCAATATCTTAACAAAGATTTAATTTAGCAAAATCACTTTTTGAAATTATTGGAATTTCTAGGAATAAATATTGATGAGCTCTTCAGTAGTGGAGATAATTCTAATCCTATAATGTGGCTTGTTTGGATTGTACCCATAATAATTTTCATGCTTTATGGTCAGAGAATTCAGTTGCAAATCACATCTTCCGAAATATCTAGATCTATAGAAAAGCTAAAGATATTCAAAGAAGGGGCAAGAAAAGAACTAATTGAATATCTCAAGACAACACTAAAGCCAGCAACTGATCCAACAGCAAAGATTGACAGATTCTTTGAGCATTTTACAATAATGCCTGTAGACATGGATCCAAATGGCATTGTACCAAAGGTAAGACACATAGTACGTTCACGAGAAGACTATGTTAGACTTCAAGTAAAGACACTTTCTCCTGAGCTTAGTAGCTTGGAGGCAAGTAAGATTGAAAACATACTAGAAGCAGCTACAACTTTGCACCTTCTTTACAAAATAGTAAGGCACCTTTTCCTTACTGCAAAAAAGCAAAACAACTTTCCACTAATTTTACCACTACAAATGATGATGCCCTTTATCATGGAAGAAGCAGAGGCACTAAAGACAGCTGTTGATGCCTTCAAGCATGGTCAGCCAATCGGTGATGGTGTAGGTTCTATGGTAGTAGGCAAGATGATGCTTGGCACAGCAAAAAAGACTGCTGCCTTTGAGACTGTGTGGAGTGAATCAGAATATGAAGGAAGACGACTCTATCTCATGAAAGCAGAGGGACCAGCTGCAACAGTAGGAAGGCCAGGAGATGCACTTGAAAGAATCATCCAAGAAAGCAAACCGGATATAATAGTCATGGTCGATGCTGCCTTGAAACTAGAAGGAGAGGAATCAGGCTCGGTAGCGCAAGGTTTTGGTGCGGCAATTGGTGGAATTGGTACAGATAGGTTCCAAATAGAAGAGGTTGCAACAAAACATAAGATTCCAATCTACGCTATTGTGATAAAACAATCAATAAAAGAGGCAATCACATTAATGAAAAAAGAAATTGCAGATTCTGCAGAAAAAGTTACAGCTCAGGTCCATGACCTTATAAGAGAAAATACAAAGGCTGGACAATCTGCACTTGTCATTGGGGTGGGAAACACTCTGGGAGTCTCACAATGATATTTTCAAAGAAAAAAGAGATCATAATACCTTATTCAGTGGAACAATGCAACTCGTGTAAGGCAATTTCAAAAAGAAAGTTCAAGGAAGGAGACTATATATTCAAAAATACAGATGCCTGTTCTTCATGTAACGGTCAGCTGTTAATTACTAAAATTTTTGGCGAAGTATCCTAAAGGGTAGTTACCATTATTCCATTTTCTTGTGGAATGAATGTATGTTCTGCTTGCGCTACTCTTTGTCCATTTGCCTCTACCAATATAGGATATGATCGTATTGATTTGGTTTTGATAATCTTCTCCAAAAGATTCCTAGCTACTTTTTCATCCCATTCTGGAGTAAGCCACCTTAATGCAAAAGGTAGCATGTTGAATTTTTCCCAGATGTAACCAATTAGCCTATCAACCTCTGCATCTTTTGTTCTTTTTCGTGAGACAAGTGAGAAGATGTTTCTTGTATTGCCTTCACGTACAAAACCAAGGCCATCTCGTGTGGTAACAAAGGGCTCGCATGCATAAGCTTCAGTAGGTAAAAATGAAAAAGATCCTACAGACCAGATGTTTGGTATGGATTTTCCTGCATGAATAGTGTACTGCTCAAGGGAGTGCCCACTAAGGTTAGATATTGGTATACAACCCATCTGTTTTACAGTATTTTCTATCGTCTTTCCAACATCACTTGACTTTACGCCCACTCTTATCATTGAGATTGCATCTTTTAGCGCAGCTTCTGCAGCCTGTATTAGAAAATCAAACTTTGGGTCATAACAAACTGTTACTGCAGTGTCTGCAATGTAGCCATTTATCTGTACACCAAGATCAATTTTTAACAAATCTGTTTCTTTAATTACTTTTTGATCATTTGGTTCTGCGGTATAATGAGCTGCGACTTCATTTAGGCTAGTGTTTACAGGAAAAGCACACTTGGCACCTTTTTGTTCTATCTCTTTTTCTATTGACTCACAGATCTCATACAAGGTAGAGCCTACATGATATTTTTTTCTGACGTTTTCTCGGACTCGAGCCGCAATCTTTCCGGCATTTAGATAATCCTGAATTTGCATAGGCTAGTCTAGATTTTGTATATTATTTAAAATCATCACCCTGTGAAGCTTAAATTGGGGTGCTCCAAACTGCTCTCATCTCGGGATCGTGGTCTAGCTTGGCATGATTCGGGTTTTGGGTACCTGAGGTCGTCGGTTCAAATCCGGCCGATCCCACCATTTTAGAGGTATTATACAACTATCTTTTGATCTGATAATTCAGTTAGTGTAAAGACAAATCTGGAGCCTTCAAACTCTGTAGTACCCTCTCTTTCCCAGTTTACCTCGTACGACTTGGTCAAGTGACCACCTATTATAGAAATGACCTTTGGTACGCTTTCATACAATCGTTCCACTTTTTCCTTGTCACGGGTCATAAGAAGTGACCTGCGTCTTTTCATTAGATACTTTATGGCTACATTTTTGTGCTGGTGACCTTCGACTTCAATTTTCTCATTGCTAAGGTCAATTGTGAATTTTCGCTTTCCCATTTGTGTAAAACTTGACAAAATTCTACTAAAGGATAAAGACCAACGGAAAGCAAGTAAAAAGAGCAAAAATTATGACTACATTCCAAGAGGTGACTGGCCAGATTTTGATCTTAAAAGTATTGCAGTCTCTGGCACACTATCGTCTGGTCTGACAAGATAGATTTTGCTTTCAATTGACACCAAAATAAATTTGTACTTGAAGATAAACCATCTTTCTTTTTCATTTAAAAGTGAACGCACTGGAACTAGGTGTGGACTAAAACGTGTAATGGTTTGTTTATTGCCATCCCAGATGGGATAGGGTAATTCATCGGGAATGCGGTTTTTAACATAAAGAAGAGTTGGTCTGTACGCAAGTGCCAACGACATCCCAAGGTTGCCAAGTCCAATGTATAGACCATATTCTTTCATTATCGCACGCTTTTCCTTCATATGCGCAATTCTATCTTCAATAGATTCTGTTGTAAATGACATTGGATCAAGAGTGTCAGCAGTAACTGGGATGTTGGTTGGAACCATAACCACTAGAATAAAAATCGCGCAACCAAGAATTGAAGTCACCAGAGAACCAAAACCTTCTTTTTTCATAGATAAAATAAACCACAATGAAATTACAACCAGTACAGATTCCACTAAAATGATGACTATTTGAGAAGATTCGTATCTTATACCTGCATATGTAAACAAAAAAAGTACGCAAGTCAAAATAAGATTGTTGGCAAATCCTTTTCGCTTCTTTATG
>JBQTIK010000134.1:0-36787 GCA_052388195.1 Nitrososphaerota archaeon
TGATCACACATGAACTGAAAACGCCATTAGTACCAATACAAGGATATGCAGATATTTTACTTGCAGGACACTTAGGTCAACTTAACAAAAATCAAAAAGAAAGAATAGAAGTAATCAAGTCAAGCTCAGCATCACTTTTACAGTTGATATCAGATCTACTTGATGCACAAAAATTAGAACTAGGTCAACTTCGCATAAAGGCACAATCAAATAATGTCAAGTCGACCATAGAAAAAACCATAACAGTAATGGCAATACAAGCAATGACAGACAATATTGAGCTAACACATAATGTGAAAGAAGACATTTACGCGTTATATGATGATGAACGTATTACCCAAGTCCTTACTAATCTTATAAAAAACAGCCTAAAGGTAGTACAACCAAAAACTGGTAAGGTAGAAGTTCTTTCGGAAGATTCACAAAATCAAGTCAAAATCTCAGTGAGAGACAATGGAAGGGGCATTCCAGCTGATGCCCTTACTAAGATCTTTAGGAAATTCTATCAGGTCGATACCTCCACCACTAGAGAAAAGGGCGGAAGTGGACTTGGACTATCAATCTGTAAGGGTATAATTCAAGCGCATGGCAGTGAAATACATGTTGAAAGTGAACTTGGTCGCGGATCTACATTTTCATTTACTCTTCCCAAAAAACAAAAATCTGTAATATAGCACAAACAAAAAATACTTGTAAACAGCGAATCATTTATTGGATCTAGAAGATTACGCTGATAAGGCAGTTGAGTTTGCACTTCAAAGTGGTTGTCAATATTGTGATGCAAGGGCAGAAACCGTATCTAGCAATGAGTTTCTTTTAGAGAATGGTGAAATTGAACATTTTACTTCATTAAGCGATTCTGGATTGGGCATAAGGGTTCTTGTATCTGGCTGTTGGGGATTTTATTCAGTTTCTAATCCGCATTCTTTAGAGGAGATAAAAAATGCAGTTCAGGATGCAGTGAAGAGTGCGTTACATTATTCTGTAAGTAAAAAACAGAAAGTAAAACTTGCTGATGCCCCAACTTATGTAGATAAGGTAGATTTTAGAGTTCTAAAACAGCCCACGATGGAAGAAATGACAAGACTTGGCTTTGAATGTGATAGTATAATCAAAAGCAAGAAGAGGATAAACAAATCATCCATATCAATGGAATATGAGATGTTTTCAAAATACTTTGTAAACGGCGAGGGTACAAAAATACATCAAAATTTTGTAGACACTATAGCTAACTTATCCGCCACTGCACACGAGTCTGGATTAACAGAATCGGTAAATACAACAGAAGGAGGGAGGGGTGGAATGGAAATGATACTTGGACAAAACGACATTACAAAAGCCGCTGAATTTATTGCACAAAGAGCTTCAGAACTCATAGATGCAAAAACTGCAAAGGAAGACAAGGCAACCGTTGTAATGAATCCAGATTTTGTCGCCCTTCTAACACACGAGATTCTTGGTCATCCATCAGAAGCAGATAGAGTACTTGGAAAAGAGATGGCTTGGGCTGGAGGTGCTTGGTGGGCTGGCAATCTTGGCAAAAAAGTCGGTTCCTCAAAATTAACTGTAATTGACGATCCGACAATGCAGGGAAACCTTGGCTGGTACAAATATGACGATGAAGGAGTTTTTGCAAAAAGAAAAACACTGATAGAAAACGGTGTTCTAATAAATCATATGCAAAGCAGAGAAACTGCATTCATTTTTAACACCGAACCAAATTCTGGTGTGCGAGCTTCAGGATACGAGTTTATGCCATTGATCAGAATGGCGTGCACCTGCATACAACAAGGAGATTGGGATCCTCAGGAAATGATAAAAGAAGTAAAGAATGGTTATCTTATTTCCAACATGAAGATCCCATCAATTGATATGATGAGATACAACTGGAGCATCTCCTGCCAGTTTGCACAGAAAATAGAAAATGGAGAACCTACAGAGTTACTAAGGGATGTCATAGTGATGGGTACTGCACCTGAATTTTTCAACTCCATTGATGCTTGTGGTAAGGACTTTTCTGTAAGACCAATTACTAATTGCGGAAAAGGAGATCCTATGCAACCTATGAGAATGGGAAACGGTGGACCTCATATACGTGGAATGGCAACTGTAAAAAGTGTAGGCGTATAGGTTGTCAAACCAGCTTGATGCGTTAAGCTCTAAGATAATGTCTTGTGTCAAGTGTAACCTATCAAAATCAAGAACTAACGCAGTTCCTGGTAAGGGCAATTCTAAGGCAGAGATCCTGTTTATAGGAGAAGCACCTGGCAGAAATGAAGACTTGAAAGGCGAACCATTTGTGGGCCCTGCAGGAAAAATTCTGTCTGAGGCCCTAGAATATGCTGGTATTTCACGAGATGAAGTCTTTATAACAAACGTGGTAAAGTGCAGGCCCCCAAGTAACAGGCTGCCACTTCAGGAAGAAAAAGACGCCTGCCACGAACACCTCTCAAAAGAGCTGGAGATAATCCGACCAAAAATAATATGCATACTGGGAAATACTGCCTACGGGTCTCTTTTGGGGGGAGACTCTATCACAAAGAACAGGGGCAAAATAATTGAAAAGAATGGTCAAGTATATTTTTTGACGATACATCCTGCGGCAGCAATTTACAACCCACAACTCAGCTCTGTACTAAAAGATGACATGAAAATATTGGCAAAGACAATTGCTAAATTAAAACAATAAGACGAGGCTATTGCATGAGGATGCTTCCACGTTTATTTTATGCAAGAGACACAGTTGATGTTGCCAGAGATTTATTAGGGAAGCTACTTGTGCGAAGAATAGATCAAAAAACAATTTCTGGTATAATAATTGAAACTGAAGCTTACAGATACAAGGATGATAAAGCAAGTCACTCCTTTGTAGGATTGACAAAAAGAAACAAAGCTATGTTTGGGCAAGTTGGCATCGCATATGTCTATTTTACTTATGGTATGCACTATTGTATGAATGTAGTCGCAAAAAATGATGAATATCAAGCCGGTGCAGTACTTTTACGGGCACTAATACCAAGAGAAGGAATAGATTTTATGATAAAACAAAGAAAGACTGGCGTAATATCAAATCTTACAAGCGGACCTGCAAAGCTAACACAGGCTTTACAAATAACAAAAAAACAGTATGGTGAAGATCTGACCAAGCGATCCACTCTTTTTATTACAGAGGGTATCAAAATTAAGAAATCTGATGTTATAGCAAGATCAAGAGTTGGCATAAAAAAAGCAACTGATAAGCTGTGGAATTTTACAGTACAAAATTAGCTACTCTTCATCATTTGCTGGTCTGAGTGTCCACGGTGCAATCCTGCCAAGTATTCTTTCCCAGTTGAGACGTAGCATCAATATTACTACCCCTGTTATCATTGCAACAAAGATGGCTGTACCGATGTATATCGTACTTACATCACTTACTTGATCTAGCAAGGGGTTGATATACGATACACCAAAGCTTCGTTAGATAAACACTATTGCATAGCTTAGAACGATCTTTCCAACAAGTGTGGATATGAAGAATCGTGGTGGATTGTATTTTGCAAGTCCTAACGGAACGTAAACCAAATCGTCAGGTATGGGAGTTGCAGCAGCCACAAAGGCAGCACCTGCACCGTAACGTTTTATCAACCTTTCAAATGGTTTTATTCTCTTACGAGTTTGCTCATTGATTATCTTTCTGCCACCATAGCTTAAGGTAAAGATTATCTGTTTTGCAATTGTAGATGCAACTGCACTGGTTATAGCTAGGATATTAAGATCAAACTGATCAGTTGTCGACATTGTGGCTAGAAGTATGAAGGCAGGAAATGGAACAAACGGAATTAAAGAACCAAAAAAACTTACCAATACAAGGCCGAGATAACCTACTTCAGGATCTATTGGAAAAATATCAATTAAATCCACAAGTCAACCACTAAATCCCCCTTATTTAATCAGTTATATGTTCTAGTAACCGCGTGCAAAAATTACGTTTTCTTTACTTGGTCTTTTACAGTTAATGCATCTAGACGTCACAGTGTTGTTATCAAAAGGAATTAGCCGAATGTCAGCTCCAGTTAACTCTTTTATTTTTTCTTCACACTTTTGCTCTCCGCACCATGGCGAACTCACAAACATTCCTTTTTCCAGCTCTGACTTGAAAACATCAAAATCTGACACGCTCTTGGTTTTTTCTTTAAGAAAACTCTTAGTCTTTTCAAACATGCTTTGTTGTATGTCATTTAACATAGATTCAATGCCTTGCACTAATTTGTCAAACACAAGGTCAGTCTTTTTTTGATCATCTCGTCTCACTAGAACAATTTTGTTCTTAGCAATGTCCTTTGGGCCAATCTCTATTCTTAGTGGAACCCCTTTCATCTCCCAATCGTGGAATTTGTAACCCGGAGTAAACTCATCTCTAGAATCCAAACGTGCCCTGATTTTATTTTTTGATAAGGTTTGTACTATCTCTTGAGCCTTCTTTAGTACTTGTTCCTTGTCTGGCTCAGAATAGTAAATTGGAACAACTACTACTTGAATTGGAGCAACTCTAGGAGGTAAGACCAAACCCTTGTCGTCTCCATGAACCATTATCAATGCGCCAATGAGTCTCCAAGAAACACCCCACGATGTTTGCCATGCAAAATTTTCAATGTTATCTTTGTCCAAAAATTTGACATCAAATGGTTTTGAAAAATTCTGACCTAGGAAGTGTGACGTTCCCATCTGAAGCGCCTTACCATCTGGCATTATTGCTTCAATAGTTGTCGTGTAGACCGCACCCACAAACTTTTCCTTTTCAGTTTTTTTGCCTGTAATTACTGATATAGCAAGCTCTTCTTCAACAACTCTCTTGTATATTTCTAGTATTGTCATGACCTCTTGTTCTGCCTCTTCTTTGGTTGCATGAACCGTGTGTCCTTCCTGCCACAAAAATTCCGAAGTTCTAAGAAATGGCTTTGTGGATTTTATCTCTGCTCGTAGTGCAGTGTTCCAAAAATTAATCTTCAGAGGTAGATCTCTCCAGCTTTTTATCCACTTGGAATACATAGAATATGCCAAAGTTTCCGAAGTCGGTCGCAGTGCAAGCTTGTCCCCTATCTCTGTCTCACCAGTGTGGGTAACCCAAAAGACCTCGGGATTAAATCCAGCAAAGTGACTTGCTTCCTTGCTAAGAAGTGACTCTGGAATCAAGATTGGCAAAAAGCCGTTTTCATGACCAGTTTCTTTTAGCTTAGCATCAAGCGAATACTTAAGAGATTCCCAAATGGAGTAGCCATATGGTCTTAGAACAATAAGGCCCTTTACAGGCGCATAATCTGCAAGTTCGGCCTTTATTACAACTTGAGTGTACCACTCACTAAAATTTTCCTTTTTTGAAACCGTTATGCCTATCTCTTTGCTCAATTTAGATCATTTTGAAAAACTGCACTAATGAGCCTTCTGGTTTTTAGAGTGGCTCGCCTTTACAAAGTACTTTACCAGTTACTCTACTTTGAAAATTAGCACATACAAAACACTGGACAAATCCGATCTCTGTCTTAAACACAGGACAGTCAACGGCTTCCTCTTTCATTCGTTTTAGCATTTTTGGACTGACCCCTTTTAATTTTAGCTTACCTTTTTCATCCATCATGCCAGAAGACTTCAGCTCTTCTTTGACATTGTCTGGAAGCTTGTATGATTTCATAGCTACTTTAATTGGCACTTCATATTTGTGTGGCAGCTCACCCATGGCAAGCAATTAGTAATGTAGAATATATTGCTAATGGTTTATTCATCAGTCGATCACTTAAGATTAATATAATCAGGATTTCTGTTTCAAAACAGAAACTAATTGTTAGCAATTTTTGATGTTGAGGGAGTTCTGCTTGATGCGGAATATCTCCCTATTCTTGCAGAAAAAATAAACAAGCAGGATGAGATCTGGGAAATAACTAGAAAAGGAATTGAAGGAGTGATAGACTGGGAAGAAGGACTTAGAACTAGAATAAACACACTAAAAGGAATAAGTTATGAAACATGCAAAGAGGTTGCAGATTCTCTTCCGATCATGATAGGTGCAAAAGAAGCATGTAGTGCTCTTAAGGCAGCTGGCTGGAAATTGTTAGCAATCTCTGGGGGATTTTCAATAATGACAGATAGGCTAAAGGCAGAGTTAGGTTTGGACTACGTCTTATCAAACGAACTTGTCTTTAAGGATGGAAAATTAGATGGTGTAAAAGTACATGTTGATGCTGACAAATCAAGGTCAGCTATGATTAAAGTGAAAGAATGGAAAGAAAAGAAAAAAGATATTGTAGCCGTTGTTGATGGTGCAAATGACGTAAAACTCTTTGATATATGCGGTCTTGGTGTGGCCTTTAGAGCACAAGATATTGTGAAAGACTTGGCAACAGTGACTCTTGAAGAAAAGGATCTCTCTTTATTGATTGGGATAATAAACAAGCATTACGGCAGCAAGCTACAACTACAAACATTTGCATAAATTCGGTATTATTTTAAATAATAACGCAATAAAACTAGCAAATGCCACTTGAAGTGATCCCTGTAGAAATTAACAAGGATGTAGAACCACATGATAACATAATTGAACTCATAACATCATCACCGTCAAAACCTGAAATAAAAGATGATGATATTTTGGTCTTTACACAAAAAATAATTTCAAAACAAGAAGGTAACATAATCAATCTGTCATCCATAACCCCATCTCTTCTTGCGGTTGGTATTGCAAGTGCATATGAAAAGGATCCGCGAGTTGTAGAGGTAATACTTTCACAATCAAAGCGGATTGTACGAATGAATAATGGAGTACTAATAACAGAAACCGCACAAGGTTTTATCTGTGCTAACTCTGGTGTAGATGAAAGTAATGTTAAAAATGATTATGTCACATTACTGCCAAAAAATGCTGACTCCACTGCCAAGAAACTAAAAGATCAAATATTTCAAAAAATGGGAAAAGATGTTGCTGTGCTTATTTCGGATACATTTGGCAGACCGTTTAGGGAAGGACAAACAAACTGTGCCATAGGAATAGCAGGTATTTCTGCAATTACTGATTATGTGGGCACAAAAGACACCTTTGGAAAAACACTACATGTGAGTGCAATCGCAGTTGCTGATGAGATTTGCTCTGCTGCAGAACTCGTCATGGGAAAAGCCCTCAATACACCAATTGCTATAGTGAGAAATTACAAGTATCATAGATCAGATAGTCTTGCAAAAGATATGATTAGGTTAAAATCAACAGATCTATTCAAATAACCTAAATTTGTAAATATTTTGTAAAATAAGGATTATATGGTAACGCCAGTAGTACGAATAGCCATTGAACATTTTAAAAACAGAACTGCATTGTCACAACGAATTTTCTAACTTTCATCTTGGTTTGACGGAAACACCGTATGACTGTGGTATAACAATTTCAGAACAACTAGAACAAGCTCATAAACTAGACTTGGATGCCTTGTTTATCACCAACCATAACACACTAGATGGATTTTCTACCATGCTTGAATACAAGGAAAACCATGAGAAACTAAAAGATCTTCAAGTCTACCCAGCAGAAGAGGTTACCACAGACCGTGGAGCTCATATTATTGCATATGGCATTTCTGAGATAATAAAACCTGGTCAGACTACAGAAGAAATTTTGGACAAAATAAATGCACAGGACGCGATTTCATGTGCGTCACATCCCTTTGGTCTAAACAACGGTATGCGTGAAAAGGCAATTCTGTGTGACCTCATTGAAGTATTTAACAGCAACAACGTAGATAGATATTCTAACATTAGAGCGGCTCATTTTGCTAAAGCCAATAACATGATACAAACAGCTGGTAGCGACTCACATGTAATTTCTACGCTTGGCAGGTGTACTAACCTTATCGAATCAGAAAATACACTTGACAGTATACTAGCTGCTATGCGAAAAGGCAAAATTTCTATTGGAACCACTGGATACATTACAAGTAAAGAAATGATTGAACATGCAAAATACAAAATAGCAAACTCAAAAGATGAAATTATAAAATATTTCCGTGAGACACATCCAAACTTGACAGGATTATGTACCTTTTTAATTCGTATGTTTGAGTCAAACCCAAACAGCCTAATCTGGACAGCCATCTATAAAATCGCAGTACACATGTCGACAAAGCTTTCTAATAAGGTGAATTTCAAAAATTATGATCACACGATCTTGTATGAACGTAATCTGAGAGCAATACTGCCAATGATTCTTACATGATAAAACATTTTGTACACAAGAATAGACTTTAATATTGTTTCTTTCGTTTTAAATTATTAGGTGAGTTGCTATTTCAGAATTAGGTCAGACTAAGACAATTGATGTTAGAGGATTATTCTGTCCTGAACCAGTGTTTAGAACAAAAATAGAAATTGAAAGAATGACTGTGGGCAACATACTAAAGGTAATTGCAGACGATCCAGCTGCTGAAGAAGACATTTCAAGGTGGGTTAATAGAAATGGTCACCAACTGTTGGGTCTTAATAAGACAGACAAAGATCTAGAATTTACCATAAAAAAGGTGAAATAATTTAGTGGCAACAAAAGTAGTAAATGATGCCGAGACCCTAAAGAAAATTGGGAACACTCCGCTTGTAAAACTAAACTCACTTTCTTCTGACAAGGTTATTGCATACGTAAAACTAGAATCACATAATCCATTTGGTTCTCTCAAGGACAGGGCTGCCTATTGGATGATAAAAGATGCAGAAGAACGAGGAATTCTAAAAAAGAATGAAAGCATAATCATAGAGCCAACATCTGGCAATACTGGAATTGCCCTTACTGGCATAGCTAATCTGCTTGGATACAAAGTGGAAATAGTAATTCCTGAAAAGGCAAGTGAGGAGACAAAGAAGATAATAGAATCACTTGGCGCAAAATTATTTCAAACAAGTGACGACTTGTGTCCAAAAGTTGGTGCTGGCACAGACCAAAGCATAGCTCTTGCCAGGGCCATATCGTCAGCACGACCTGAGCTGTACTATATGCCAAATCAATACGAAAATGAAGCACACTTTATGGGTCATTACAAGGGAACCGGTCCTGAAATATGGAAACAAACAAAAGGAAAGGTAACTCACTTTTTGACGGGTGTTGGTACAGGGGGGACAATAACTGGCATCTCTGCTTATTTGAAAGAACAAAATCCGGCAATCAGAACAATAGCAGTTCAACCACAGCAAAATCACCTCATACAGGGTTTGCGCAACTTTGTCGAGTCTGACAAACCAATCTTGTTCAAAAAACGTGAAAATCTTGTTGATGACTGGATGACCATAACAAATGATGAGGCCTTTGCTGCAGTTGTGAAATTGTTTGAAAAAGAAAAGCTTCTGGTAGGTCCATCTTCAGGAGCAGTATATGCAGCGATGGAAAAGCTTTCTTTAGATCAAGGATGTGTAGTTGGTATATTTGCAGATGATGGACGTAAATTCAAGAGCTTGTATGTCCAACAAAAGGTGTTTACCAAAGAACAATTTGATAAGGCGTTAAAAGAAGCAGTTCATCTGTCACAAGCATTTTATCTGTAGCTATTTTCTTTTATTCTCAGAAAGATATTTGTCTACGTCGATTCCAGCCATACATCCAAACCCTGCAGCGGTAACTGCTTGCCTATATCTATGGTCATGCACATCGCCTGCTGCAAATATTCCATCCACACTAGTCTTAGTGTGATCTTTTAAAACAATGTATTCCTGTTCATCAAGCTCAATTTGTCCCTTGAATAGCTTCGTGTTTGGTTCATGTCCTATTGCTACAAAAATTGCACCAGCATCCAATGTCTGTTTTTCGTTAGTTATTACATCTTTGATAATTACCTGAGTTACTTTGTCTTTTCCTGTAATCTCATCCACAACCTTGTTCCAGTGGAATTTTATTTTTTGATTCTCAAAAGCACGTTCTTGCATGACTTTGCTTGCCCTAAGTTTGTCTTTTCTATGAACAACATGAATGCTTTTACCAAATTTGGTTAAAAATATGGCCTCTTCCATGGCAGTATCGCCACCACCAGTAACCACAATATCCTGATTTCTGAAGAATGGGCCATCACAAGTAGCACAATATGAAACTCCTTTTCCACCAAACTCCTGTTCTCCTTTTGCACCTATCTTTCTTGGGCTTGCGCCAGTGCAAATTATCACAGCATCAGCATCGTATTCTTCTGAAGATGTAAGTACCTTGAACGGCTTGTGTTTAAAATCCACATTAACCACTTCGTCATCAACTATAGTAGCTCCCATCCTTTCTGTCTGCTTTCTCATTATTGACATAAGCTCAGGACCAAAAATTCCATCTGCAAAACCTGGATAATTTTCTACCTCTGTTGTAAGCATAAGCAGCCCGCCAGGCAATATTCCTGAAATTACTAGGGTGTCACGTTTTGCACGTGCAGTATAAATTGCTGCTGTATAACCAGCTGGGCCAGAACCTATTATGACGACATCAAATTTTTTTCGCTTTTCAGAAGTTTTAGGTTCTTCTTTCATCTGAGCCAGCATAAAACCAACTCATTCATAGTACATATTTAATTTAACCCATGAAAACCATGAATAATTATTATACTTAATACATCAAAAGACGAATATTAACAACAACCGCTAACGAGTTTATCGACAAAGAGTAAAAAGAGAACCCCCTTTTCATGCGTAGAAAATCTGTTATGACTAGCGGTATGATGAGAGAGTGAAAACTCTTCCTGCTGGACACGTACAAACGCTTAAAAACCATTTCTAAATGTCTAATTATATATGACAGAATATTTTGATGAAGAAGGTCTCCTTAAAGTTATAAAAATTTTTGAATTATCTGAAGAAATTACAAAACTTAATTGGAATTGGAACAATCACCCAGACCCTGTTAGAAAAGCACACGAACTTATGGATAAAGGTCAAAAACTTTTTCTAGAAATTTCAGAATATGGGCAAAGAATGGGCTCTAAAATTGGTATGGGACAGAGAAAAAACATTGAAGATGCGATAGAAGATTTAGGAAAATTAATTCCTTATATGAAAAACAAAATCAAACCTTATGAAAGTTTAGAAAATAGTCAATTAAAAAATGCTTAAATCATTAACGAAATAACAACTCATTAAAACAAATTCTAAACCTACTGGTTCTTAAAATAATTCATAGAAATAGGCATAGAATCATTCACGTTTCTCGCGAATCAATATTTAAATTATTCATGATTTAGAGCAAGCAGATCAAGAACTTGTTGATGCTTATTACACAATTTGCCGATATGTATTTGTGAATACAAAAGATCAGCTTGCCAATGTGCGTTATAAAGTCTACACTCTTTTGATCCGCAAAATGGTTCTCCTGTAAGATAATAAAATAATGCTTGCAATGCATATCCTTTGATGATGTCAGCAAGTTTTGTATCATGATATTCAAGATACGTTCCTTTGAACTGATTCTTTATGATATCTATGTTAAGCCCTTGCATCATATTTGTAAGCAAACTAAGGTAGTATTCACGGGGTTTTGCTGGTGCCTCTATAATCCCTGTTGTAGAAATAATTGCAGGATTGCTGCATATCACAGCTCTCCCATGATATCTATAATCATCAAAATCATATGTGCATGTAAGTTTGTTTGTGCACACCAAATGAAATTTGTCCACCTGTAGCTCATTTTCAGGTACTAGATTAGTAACGACTTTCTGAAACTCAAACCCATCATACATTACAATGTTGGCCTCTTTGGCATTAGGAGCAAACGAATCTTTCTCAAACCCTATTTCTTCAGCCGTAGGATGGTGTCTCTCAAACAGTTTTTTTGTATCAAAAATTCTGCAAGATGCAAGCTCATAAGAAACCTTCTGATTAGGGAATTTACAAAAGCTGAAGATATTTTCTCTTATTTCGACTTTGACATGGAAATTTTCTTTTATAAATTCGCTAAGCCCATCTATTTTTATTTCAGGTACAGATGGCTCATCATATAGAAAAACCGTGGAAATTTTCAATGTTCAAACTAAGGATTATTTGAATATAGATTATCTTCTTATCTCTTTGATCTTTGCTGCGGTCACTTCGGCTGCCTTTTTACCTGAGAGAAGCATTGAACCATACGTTGGACCCATTCTTGCAATCCCATAAGTTTCTGTTACTGACATGCCAGCTACAACAAGGCCAGGATAAATTTCACCTGTTTTGTGAACCACCCTGTTTTCACCATCATCAACCCACATTGGATTCATACCCTTCCAATCAACTAATTTTCTGTCTACTAATCTTTTTACTGCAACTGAATCATGACCAGAAGCATCAATTACCATTTTTGATTCTAATGCAACAGGATCTACACACGTGATGTTTCGTGGTAGTGCAGAAACTGGCATCCAATTTACAACCACTCCTGAGACTCGTCCATTTTTTAAAATTAAATCATCAAACTTTGTCAGGTTTAGAAATTTGACTCCTGCATCACAGGCTGCTGCAATAAGCTTTGAGACTGCATGAGGTCCAGGAGTAAGATATAATCCCTCAGAGACTTTTTTGTACGGTATCCCAAGCTCATCCCATATTTTTTGTGCTGGCGCTCTTACTGTAACAGGATTCATCATATATCCACCAAGCCAGTATCCGCCTCCAAGATAGTTGTTTTGTTCTATCACCAAAGTCTTAAAACCCATTGAGGCAAGCTCTTTGCTTGCTGTAAGACCAGCTGGACCAGCTCCAATTATTATGACATCAGAATCTGCACCATTAATTAGAACCTCATGAAATTCATTGGCAATAGCTCTTGTAATTTCCATTTCTTTTACATCTGAAAAAATTTTTGGAACCTTATCACTATGTGTGACTTGTTGCATAGAAATTCATCCACAAATCATCACATTAATAGTTTGCTCAGTTAGCAAACGCATCTTCAAACGTTTTAATTGAATCTCTTATCCTCATTTTCTTTGGCGGATTTTTAAATGCATATGCAGAAATAATCTCTGATTTGGTCAAGTCCTTTTTGGAAATTGCCATTTTTGCAGCCCTTATTGAATCAAGTATGACATTACAACCATTTGCACTGTCATTTGTTCTAAGGGTTAAATCCATCTCTACTGTAGAATCCAAAAAGCCCTTTGCCTCCATCCAATAATAGCTTACCCTAGAATTGCCAAGCTGTTCAGCGTATTCTGTAGTTCCAGCAGTAGATTTGAAAGGATACGGTGTCTCAATTGCTATGGATTCTGTTTTTATCTTACGTTTCTTTTCTCTAAGTTCTTCAGCCATCGTATTTTGTGTATCCGGATTTCCACCTACATCAAGCTGATATGCTTTCTGGATTGTAATTCCTCGGTTTGTCATAAATTCAATCATTCCGCGATGAAATGCTGTGCCCCCGAACTGACTCATCATATCATCACCAAGAATCATCAACCCTTTTGATTCAAAGGCAGATCTCATCTGTGGAGTTGTAACTTTAGAGGATGTTGCATTAAAAAAAGAAGAACCCGCCTCTAATGCCGCCTTAGCATAACTTTCGCCGGTTTTATCCATTCCAGAAGATACTAAACTGATAAGAAAATCAGGCTTGAGTTTCTTTAATGAGTCCACAAACTCTGCATATCTTACAGATTTTAGTTCGCCGTGTTTCATAAGATGCGGAGGTGTTGGGTCTTCAATAATTCCTGGTTGTACAACCAAATTATTTGAATTTATTTTGTAATCTGTTATGAGCTCACTGACTTTTTTTCCGACTTTAGTAGAATCAACATCGAAAATGCCAACAATAACTGTATCATTTACTGTAAATCCAGCAAGCTTTGGATGCCAGAGACCTACAGTGGAATTTTTGTAAAACTCCAATCCTTTGATGAGCGTCTTGGCAACATTTCCCATCCCCGTTATTGCTATGTTGATTTTGTCTGTCATACAATTTTTTCTTGCCGGTGATCATTTAACTCTTTTCTACATTGTTCTACTTAGCTTGAACTAAGTAACAAGTTCAAATTGCATTAAACTTCTAGCTACCGTATTTGTCCAGCTTTGTTATCGTATTTAGCTAAAGTTCCCCTATTCAAAAATTTATATTCCTTCCAACGAGAAAATCACGTATACGTTGAGTAAGACTAGTTTAAGTCAATCTAAGCCTGATAATTTGCCAAAACCAAAGATAAATTGGGGTAAGATAGAGGAAGCTGAAAAATTTGCGGAAACTGTGAAGCTTTATCGCCAAGGCAAAATAAATCACGATGATTTTAGACGCTTTAGACTGCAACATGGTGCCTATGGAAGCAGAATGACTGATAATTACAGTATGGTGAGAATAAAAATTCCCGCAGGTGAAATTTATCCAGAACAACTTGAAAAAATTGCGCAGTTAAGTGAAGCATACTCAATAGGAAGTGCACATGTCTCTACAAGACAAAACATACAGCTGCACTGGGTTATTTTGGAAGACGTATCTGAAATCATACGTGGCTTAGCGGAGGTTGGCCTGACATCAAGAGAGGCATGTGGAAATACAGTAAGAAATGTAATGTGTAGTCCGCTTGCAGGTGTATGTCCTAATGAAATCTTTGATCCTACACCATATGCACTTGCTGTTGCAAAATTTCTTTTAAGAAATTCGCTAAATCAAGCTCTGCCAAGAAAATTCAAGATTAATTTCACTTGCTGTGAAAAACATGGAATGGCAAGAATAGCTGATATCGGTCTTATACCGCAAATAATTGAAAAAGATGGAAAGACGCAGCAAGGCTTTAAGATCTTTTTGGGTGGTGGACTTGGCGCACAGTCATTTGTAGCACATCAACTTGAGGAATTTACACCAGAAGAAGATTTAGTATACACCGCAATAGCTGTCCTCAGGATATTTGATAGGATGGGAAATAGAGAAAACATGGCGCGAAATAGAATGAGATATCTTGTCAATGAAATGGGATGGGAAAAATTCAAAACCCTTGTATTAAAAGAAAGAGCAATCGTAAGGGCCACTCAGTCTGTTATAGTAAAGCTTGAGATAGACAAGATTCCTGAAGCATTACACAACGTAATTGTTAGCTCAGAAGCTCCTTCTTTACCAGCCGGCTTTTCAAGGTGGGTAAAAAACACCACAATCAAACAAAAACAAAATGGATATAGTGTTGTGTTTTTGACTTTAGAATCTGGCGATGTAACTGCTAATCAACTAAGAGCAATAGCCCAAATTGCAAGAGAATTCTCTGCAGAAGGTAGAATACGAAATGGATTCACCCAAGACATCGTCTTTAGGTGGGTAAAAGATGATGATCTCTCAGGGCTGTATTCAAAACTATTAGAGGTAGGTCTTGCAAACCCTGGCGCCCTTACCATGGCTTCAGTGGTAGGATGCTCTGGAACCACCTCATGTAACCTTGCCATTACAAACTCCCATAGACTTGCAAAAGAGATTCAAAGAAAGTTTCTTGAACTTAAACTGGACATGGATGACGATTTGCGTGATTCTAGCATAAAGATAAGTGGTTGTCCAAACTCTTGTGGGCAACATGAAATAGCTACCATTGGATTTTACGGCGGTGGAGTAAGAATGGGTAAAAACATGTATCCATCATACACAATGTCACTTGGTGGCAGAGCAGACGGACAAGCCATGCTAGGATTGACATGCATGAAAGTGCCTGCAAAAAGAGTAATCCCAGTAATTCTAAAAGTAATTGAGATCTTTAAATCTGAGAAAAAAGCTGGCGAATCACTAAATTCTTGGGTGCATCGAGTCATAGATGGATATGGAGGCTCTAATGTAAAATCCATTAATGATATAAAACAAATTTTACAACCAATTGTGACTGCTCCCACTATAGATGTAGATAAGGATTTCTATGCTGACTATGGAAGTGATGGTGGTTTTCACGCAAAGACAGGAAAGGGCGAATGCGCTGCTTGAGTGCAGAAAAAACTATGCAGATTACAATAGATGCAGATTCATTAAGAACTCAAATTAGGGACAAAAGTGTACGTGTACTAGACATACGAAAAGAAGAAGATTATAAACAAAGTCATATCCCTGGCGCAGTAAACTTGCCACTTGCAAACCTGCTTGTAGACGATAGCCCACAAAAAGTCTTACAGCTTACACAATCATTTGGAATCGATGATGAAACCCCTGTAGTTGCATATGACGATACGTTTGGTGCACTTGCATCAAGAGTTGCGTGGACTTTACAATACATAGGTCATGACGATGTCTCACTATTGGATATAACATATGGAACATGGAAGAAGATGGGTCTTGAAACAAGTACAGAACAAGTTCCCTTTAGCAAAAAAACACATTCATTAAAACTAAGACCAGAAATTCTTGCAACTGCAGATTACTTAGAATCTGTAAAAGAAAATATAGATACCGTGCTTATTGACAACAGGGAAAGATTGAACTATCTTGATAACCACATTCCAGGCGCAATTAATATCCCATATAGGATGCTTGCTTCTCTTGGCAATATACTGCGACCAAAGGAAGAGCTAAAAAAATTAGTTCAAAATAGAAATATTTCACCTAGTGCAGAAATCATAACATATTGTGGTAGTGTAGGAACACTTTCTGGATTGGGATATTACGCACTAAAATCAACAGGTATGGAAAACGTCAAGTTATACGTACGCTCCTTTAAAGAATGGAAATCCCTTGAAAAACCAACTGAATCACAAAGGGATGCAAACTACTGGGATCTTTCCGCAGAATAATTATCTAATTTTGAGTAATTGTATTTCGTAGCTTTTTTGTTACATTCATTTCCATGTTATCAAAAAGTTCTAATATTTTTTGCTTGTTTGCCTGCAAATATTCTATTCCCCTATCCTTTAGTCTAATTTTGTAAATTCTTATCTCACGGTGTTCTTCAAAAAAGTACTCTATCATTTGAGGACCTCTCTTTGTGGGATCTATGAATACATCAAGATTCGAAAGTGTTTCTTCAACATCTAATTTTTCTATAGATGATTTGACAGATTGTATCGCTTCACTAATCTCTTTGAGATGTTGTACTGATGTAGAACTTTTTTTCTTGATCTGAAATTTAGGTTTCTTTTCAACACCCATTTTTTCAGCAAGATCAGGAGTTATTTCATAAAACTCTTGTGTATGAAATCCTTGTTTCTTTTCTCGTTTTATAATTAATCCCTTTTCTGACAATTTTCTTGCAGCATCTTCAACTTCAGCTTTGCCAAGCATTGTAGTCCAGACAATTTGTCCTACTTGACGGTATCCTTGTCGTATAGATTCTAAAACAACAACCTCAACTATTCTTCTAAATCCTTCATCAACTTTGACATTTTCAAAATCTCTATCTTTTACAGCTCTTTTAGCATTCTTTACATCGATCTCAATTGAACGCTTGAGTGCTTCTATGGCTTCAGGAACATGATTTAAAATAGAAAGATAACATCCTTTATTGTACCATGCCATTCCATCTGTAGGATCTGAATCAAGCGCCTTTTCAACGCATTCTAATGCCTTTTCATAGTTTTTCAATTCATAGTGGATTAGTCCTTTAAGATTCCATGCATCTGCATTGGTGACATCAATTTGTAGCACTTTATCGTAGGCCTCGTTTGCCACCGAATAATCATCCATGTGAAAACGAGCATATCCTAATTTTAAAAGAGAATCAACATGCCCAGGATCAATTCTAAGTGCCTGTTCAAAGGCCTGAGCAGCCTCTTCCATCTTTTCATCTGCCATCAGCCTAATTCCTTTTCTGTAAAGTTTATTTCTAGAGTAATCTGGGTCTGTTAATTCTGATTCTTTTTTAATTTCTTTTGTCTTCTCTTTGAACAGCTTTTTCACGATCGTATGTTGGCTTTTTGCCAGATAAATACCATTCAAAGCTAAACGATCTTTAAAAATCTGAATTTTGTTCGTAAATCTGGTTTTTATATGACATGGAAAATACAAAAATACCAAGGTATTACACCTAGGATATGTCAAGTGGTGGCACAAGGAAGATCGAGATAGAAGGGATCTCTCCATTCAAGCTGCCATCTGGTGTTTTTGAAGTCCAAATTGCAATCTGCGAAAGTCAACCATCTGCAGAAGAGATTGCACAAAAAAGTTTTTCGCCATTATGGAAAGACAACTTTCATCTTAGAGTTAAGGATAAAAAATTTAGTCAAGTCCTTGGCAGTGACAAAAATCCACTTCCTGACACTATCTTTGATCAGGATTCAGTATGGATTGTAATCATCGACCAATTTTCTTCAACTCATACTGTTTTTGAAAGTCAAGTTTCTCAATCTGCTGAAAAAAAACCGTCTAAAATGCACGAATTACCAAAACCAACTAGAGAATTACTGGCAAGTTCCAAAGGACGAATTGAAAGGGAAGGCATCGTAGGAGAAAAGGGGCCACATGGACCAATGGGACCTCCAGGCGATAAAGGTCCTCCAGGTCCAAGAGGTCCTCCAGGCGATAAAGGTCCTTCAGGCGATAAAGGTGACAAGGGAGACAAAGGTGACAAAGGTCCTACTGGTGATAAAGGATTAACAGGCGATAAAGGTCCTTCAGGCGACAAAGGTCTCCGTGGTGATAAAGGTTCATCTGGTGACAAGGGAGACAAAGGTGACAAGGGAGACAAAGGTGACAAAGGTCTTACTGGAGATATAGGTCCACGAGGTGACAAAGGTCCTACTGGTTTGCCAGGGCCAACTGGTGATAAAGGAATTCAAGGTCCGCCAGGCGAAAAAGGATCAAAAGGACTGCTAGGACCACCTGGCGAAAAAGGAGAAAGAGGTCCACAGGGCCCACAAGGAGATAAAGGCATAACTGGTCCACAAGGTCCACCTGGTGATAAAGGTCTACAAGGTCCACAAGGTTCACCGGGAGAAAAAGGACTGACAGGAATTCCTGGACCACAAGGTGATAAAGGATCAAGAGGACTACCAGGTCCAACTGGAGAACCAGGCCCGCGAGGTCTTCAAGGTACTTCTGGTGACAAGGGTCCACAAGGTCCACAAGGTCCACAAGGTGAACGTGGTCCACAAGGTCCACAAGGTCCACCGGGCGAACGTGGTCCACAAGGAATTCAAGGATTACAAGGCGAACAAGGTCCAAGAGGTCCAGACGGTCTTCGAGGTCCACAAGGCCCGCTTGGTACACAAGGTCCACCAGGCGAACAAGGTCCAAGAGGTCCACCAGGTCCACCAGGAGAGAAAGGTCCAACGGGTTTTTCAGAACAAGAAAGAGTACTACTCACCCAATTGCTTGAAATACTCACTGCAAAAAACCTGATAACTACAGAACAACAAATAAAGTTGCTAAGCTACCTCTACTAGTCAGTATGTTCAAATAAGTGCAAGATAATTTCACGTTTAATGAGTCAGTCAAAGGACAAGATAGACTTCAAAATGCTTGATCATGAAAGAATGGGCGGCAATGAATTTGTATCTTTTAAGCTTGAAGATGGTACTATAGTTAAGGTCAAAGTAGATTTGGATAGAGTAGGAATTGCAACTAATTACAAAAACCCTGATGGAACACCACACTATGCAATTAATACTTCGGTGAAAATCTCCATAATTCCAAACGAAAGAAAGTTTTCTGTAGAGCGAAATGCAATAAAAGGGAAATCATCTTCACCGCCAGGGCAGATGTTTAGCTAGTAAAGTTACCTCTAAAAATATGCAAGTTATCGCTTAAAAAGCGGCGATAACCTTCTGTAATTTTTTAGATCAGAACTATCTTCGTCGTTTCGCAGCTTTTTTCTTACCTGATCTACGTTTTGCGGCTTTCTTAGATCGTTTTTTTGTTGCCATTAAAAAAATGTAGAACCAACTTGCATTTCTATAGTTAAACTAAAAAATATTACACTAACTGATTACAATTTCTCAACGATTTTTTTTGTAAATCAACAATTTTTGATCGCAATTTAATCAATAAACACTTTCAGCCGATGGTCTTCTTCCCAGCAACCAACTTTTTTCGCCACATACTGTGCATTTGTACTGTCTTCTACGTTTGTATGTTGGAATTTCAGGCATGAAAACAATTTCTTGTTTTGTTTTTGCCATGCATTTTTTACACCACCGGTTCTCCCATTCCTGATCCATGATTTTCAAAAATGACCCGCAGACAAAAGCTTTTGCTCAAGCACCTTTGTTTTTTACTATAGTAAGAACATCTTCATCCTGTAAATAATGATGAAGACCTACTCTTTGGCCTCCAAACTTGACACTTTTACCCCAAACCAAACCATACCGAAATTCTTTTTTTAGGTCGCGGTGCAGTTTATTGCAAATCTCCAAAACAGTGGAACCATTTCTTGTTATAAGAGGCTCTTTGTAATCTGTTTCCCCGCCTTTTGGTCTCATGTAAATTCTGATAAAATCAAGCTTTTCGTAGATTTTGTCTTTAAGAGCGTTTATGTTGATATTCGCATCTGCTGATATGGGTATGATTTTTGTTTTTATGTTAGCTTGTAGCTCATTTAGAAAACCTTGGTTTACAAGATCTATTTTGTTCATTAGTGTAAGTGATGAAATATAGGTTTTGTTACCTGACACAAAATCAATTAACTGTTCCGAATCAATATCTTCTCTAATCAACACCCTCGCATTATTAATTCCATAAACTCGTAGAATATCTTTCAGGAGACTGACTGACATCTTTGTCATCTTTATCTGCTGGCTTACAGCTATTCCACCATCCGATGTTTTTTCTATGACAATGTTTGGTGGCTTTTGGTCTAATCTTATGCCAATATTTGCAAGCTCAGTTTTTACCACATCAAGATGATACGGTTGAAACACATCCAGAATAAGTAATACCAAATCTGCACTTTTTGCAACTGCTAATACGCGCTTTCCAAGCCCTTTTCCTGTTGATGCACCTTTTATTACTCCAGGCAAGTCAAGAATCTGAATTTTTGCACCGCGATGTTCCATCATACCGGGAACTACTGTAACTGTTGTAAATTGAAATGAAGCTACGGCTGATCTTGCACCAGTAAGTTGATTTAACAACGTGGATTTTCCAACACTTGGTAATCCAATCAAAACAATGGTTGCATCACCAGTTCTTTTGATATCAAAGCCCACTGAGCTTCCAGCTGATTTTGATCTGGCCTCTTCTTGTTCGCGCTTTAGCTTTGCAAGCTTTGCTTTTAGTAATCCTACATGATGCTCTGTAGCTTTGTTTATCTGCGTTTTTGCCATCTCGTCTTTTATAGCCTGAATTTTTTCTGGAATTCCCATTCTAGCTCACTTTTTGGTTTTATGGAATAAAATCCTATTGCCCTTCTTGATAAAATGGATTCTTGTTATTGGTATTGTCTCAAAGTTCTCAGATGCTTTTATGAACTCTGGTAGGGTCACCTCTTTTACGGAATCATAGTCAAGATATCCTACTATGTAGGAAGTAGGATTATCAGCATAGATAGCCTTACTAAAAATCTCTGCAATCTTTCCTTTGCGAGGCATGATTTTGTTATAAAAAAATGCTATTTTAGCTCTGTCTATTTAATGGGAAGGGATTATTATCTTCAATAGAATATCTGAGTTGATGCGCCCAAAAATTTTTGCAGTTGATATAGATGGCACAATCACAGAAAATCACGGTGGTCAAGTCAGTCTAGATGCGCTTGAAGCCTTAAGGTATATGGAAAGGCTTGGCCACAAGATAATCTTCGTATCGGGCAGATCTTCTGTTGAGGGATATGTATTGTCTGTTTTTGCTGGTACAACACGTATTGCTGTTGGTGAAAATGGCGGTGCTGTCACGTATGGTCCTTTTGATCATAAACTTTTGGGAAATAAAGATGAATGTATGAAAGCATTTGAATTCCTAAAATCAAAAATTTCTCAAGTAAAGATAAAACCAGTATTTCCTAGGATGACTGAGGTTGTGCTTGAGAGAACATTTGACATCAATGTTCCAAAAAAAATTGTTCAGGAAAATAACTTGTCAGTGGAACTTTCTGACAGTCAGTATGCATTTCATATTAATTCAAGAGGAATTAACAAAGCACAAGGATTTAGTGAAGTAATGAAGATGCTTTCTGTTTCAAATGAGGATGTTATATCTATAGGAGATAGTGAAACCGATGTACCGATGTTTAAGATGGCTGGATTTAGCATTGCACTAGGCAACTACGCAGAAAATGTCAAATCCTGTGCTATCATGAGTGTTTCAGGAAAAGCAGAAAACGGTGTCATAGAGGCACTTGAGTATGTATCACTCAAGTTATCAAAGGTGTAATTCATGACTCTTAGGCTTTTACTTGATGAGATAAAATTAAACACTAGACAGATCTGTAGCCGGCTAAATTATCTACAAACTGAATTTGAGGTAACTGAGGCTTCAAGATCAGAGTTTGGTGATGTTAGCTGTAATGTTGCATTTTTACTTGCAAAGTTACTAAAGAAAAAACCATTTGATATTGCTAAACAAATTTCTGAAGAATACCAGAAAAACTTGGGTCAGTTTGTAAAACAAGTTGTGCCGCACACATCAGGATACGTGAACTTTTTTGCAAATTATTCTGCATTAAATAATTATACCATAACAGCGTCACTTGACAAAAACTATGGTTCCGTAAATATAGGAAACAAAACTAAGATTGTAGTAGAACATACAAGTGTAAATCCAAACAAGGCATTGCACATAGGACATGTAAGGAACATAATAGTTGGTGATACTGTCTCCAGAATACTATCGAAGGCAAAATACGATGTCAAAGTATTAAACTACGTAGACGATTCTGGCTTGCAAGTAGCAGATATAATAGTAGGATTCAAGTATGGTGGATTTTCTGAAGAGCCTCCAAAAGATCAGAAATTTGATCATTATTGTGGGGATATTGTGTATGTTCAGACTACGGAAAAATATGAGACTGATAAAAAACTTGTTGAACTTAGAACTAAAGTATCAAAAGAACTTGAGGAAGGAACATCCGATACTGCCAGTTTTGCCAATAAAATAACAAGACGGGTTCTTGCTGAGCAGCTAAAAACCTGCTGGCGCCTGGGGGTAACATACGACTGCCTTAACTTTGAATCTCAGATTGTTCGCTCTAACCTCTGGAAGACAGTATTTGAGAAAATGAAAGAACTACAAATTATTGGTCTAGAACAAGAAGGCAAGAATGCTGGATGTTGGGTCATAAAATCTGAAGATAATGATGAGGACAAGGTACTTGTGAGAAGTAATGGTATAGCTACTTACATTGCAAAAGATATCCCGTATGCAGCATGGAAGCTTGGTATATTGGAGGATCCATTTTACTATACAAAATATGGTGAACAGCCTGGTGGCAAAACACTTTGGCAGACGGTTCTTGAAAAAAACTCAAATGCAATGCTTGACTTTACTGGAGAAAAAGTAATCACAGTTATTGATTCGCGCCAGTCACGCTTGCAAAAAATAATCACAAAGCTGATGTCTAGCTTCAAGTCTCAAGAAGGTGCATATGTCCATCTTGGGTATGAAGCAGTAACGCTCAGTGCAGAAACCGCAAAGATGCTTAATGTAGATACCGGTGGCAAGCAAGTTCAAATGTCAGGACGAAAAGGAATCTATGTCAACGCAGATTATGTACTTGATATTCTAGGAGTAAAGACCTATGAAGAAGCAAAGAAACGAAATCTAGAACTTGATGAGGTAAGGCTTGTCGATATTGCAGAATCAGTTGCTGTTGGAGCTCTACGATACACCATGATAAAGCAGGACTTGGATAAGATCATAACATTTGACATGATGGAATCACTAAGTCTTGAGGGTGACACTGGACCATACATACAATATGCACATGCCAGAGCTGCAAGAATTTTAGAAAAAGCTGGCATGGAACCAAAATTCAACACATCTTTTGATAACCTGAATACCGACCACGAGATCAATCTTATCAAGCTGATAGGAAAATTTGATATACAAATAGAGGATGCTGCAAAAAACCTTTCACCAAAAGTGATTGCACGATATTGTTATGATCTTGCGGTTGCGTTTAATGCATTTTATGAACACGTAAAGGTTCTTACTGCTGAGAATAAGTCACTGGTTAACACACGACTTTGTTTGGTGTACATCTTCAAGGAAACGCTTGCCAAAGCACTTGAGGTGCTTGGAATTGCTTCTCCTGACAGGATGTAATCTATGAAAAACTTTATGTAATTTGGCAGGAAGAAAAAATAACCTTATGCAACAGATAGCCAGCTCGGCACAATTAAAAGACCAGATTCTAGACCTCCTGCATAAAAATGGACTTGATTTGCCTTGCTATTCTAAGATACTGGATTACACCATAGAATTATTTCATGCTAAAGGACTGGGTGATGATTATTATGGTTATCATAACATCATTCATGAGTTAGAAGTAACATATGTGGCATTAATTGCAGCACAATGGGAAAGTTTTCTAAATAATTTCACAAAAGAGGATCTTCCATATCTATTTGTTGCAGCACTTTTTCATGATTATGATCCTCACAAACAAGTTGACAAGCCACATGAAGAAGACGCTGTAAAATTTGTAAAGACAGACAAAAAACTTTTAGAATTGTTAAAAGATACAGGCATTGATGAAAACATAGTTGCGGCATTGATTCTTAGAACAACATATCCATGGAGTGGTGAATCACAACAAAAAGCCGAAAAACAGATTGAAGAACACTTTTCAGTATCAAATATCACAAAAAATGATCTAGACAAAAAAGAACATTATAAAAAACTTGGATGGTTTCTCTCAGTTGCAGATAGAATTGGTGGATATGCTCTTGGCGATTTCTCCAAAGCATTGGAAATGGCAAAAAAGAATGCTCACGCATTAGCTTGGCATCCTAATCTAATTGTTAGACGTTCTGTGGCATATTTTGAGGATCTTTTGAATAATGAAGCAGAAATGTGTGAGAGAATCTTACTTTCGCTTCCCAAACAAATGAGAAAATCATTTACGGACAACGTTTTATTATTTATGAAATTACGTGAACAAGAGATACAAATCAAAGCCTCATTCGTATATGATAATCTGAAAATAGTCCCTACAATAGAAACGATGAATCGACGACAAAATGACGATTTCATAAATGCGTTGTTTAAGATTTATGAAGAATTACCTCGTCCTTTACAATTCAATCGAGAAAATTTTTCTGAATCAGTACGTAATCCAAACGCCTTCTTGAATACACTTCGATTGGGAACCGAAGATGGTCCAATCATTGGCTTTGCTAAAGGTGGCCCTTTAGAGGACTATAAGTTGCGAGCTGAAATTAAAGATCATAACTATGGAATGTTTAATACTATATTCTTAGAGCCACTTGCTCTTAAAATGGGATATTGGGGTCAACGAGGAGGACGCGAAATGCGTCTTTTATTTGCAATGCAGGCAGAAGCAAAAGGATACAAGTATTTAACAAGCTTTGCGCTACGAGATGTAATTCAAAATAGAATTAAAAGAAATGAAAAGATTGAATTTGTAAAACAATTTGATCCAGAGCGATGGGATTATTATAGAATCAAGCTGAAATAAATGGTTCTTTGTCACAAATGTTTTGATGAAAAACATGACCAATGTATGGGCAAATCAGGCATGATGGATTGTGATTGCAACGTCTGTAAATCATAGAAGAAAAGCCATTCAAATCTTTGATTATTTTTTACACATGCAAAAATGAGTTAAATTCTTATCCATATTAAATCAGCTCTATTTTCATGAATAAAATAAAACAAAATTCCTACGTTCTGTTTTTTTTCAACAATTCAAAAAAATGGCTAATGAGAGTATCAAAGAAACAACAATTTCATACGCACATTGGAATAAATAACCACGAAGATGCAATAGGAAAAGAATATGGTTCTACAATTAGGACAAACAAGGGAAAATACGTGTATCTGTTGGAGCCAACAATTCATGATTATGTGATGAAAAGTCAGCGCAGTACACAGATAGTTTATCCAAAAGATCTTGGTTATATTGCTGCAAGGACAGGATTACAAAGTGGGCAAAAGGTTGTTGAAATAGGAACTGGAAGCGGTTCACTTACAACATTTCTTGCAAGTATTGTAAAACCACGTGGGCATGTCTATACCTATGACGTAGAACCAAACTTTATGGAGATTGCTAAAAAAAATATTGAAAAAGCTGGTGTTGAAAAATATGTTACAATGGAAAAGCTTGACATGAAAAATGTCAAGAAAGTTCCATTGACTGGTGTGGATCTGGCAGCCGTAGACCTTGGAGACCCTTGGTCTGTTGTACCACAAGTAAGAAAGATGCTCAAGGGAAGTGGCGCCTTTGTTGCAATCTGTCCTACTATGAACCAGCTTGAAAAAATTACAACTGCTCTCATAGAAAACGACTTTTATGATATCGAGTGCACAGAGCAAATTGTACGAACAATTGAGGCAAGGGAAGGAAAAACTAGACATTCGTTTAGTAGTATAGGGCATACCACATATGTTGCGTTTGCAAGGAAGGTTTATTCCCCCAAAAAGAAGATTACCGCTGTTGGTTAGCAAGATTTTACAAGCATCTACAGTAAAAAATTTCATCCCAAAAAGAAAGTTTACCTCACGCAAAGGGGAGAATGGAAAGGTGTTGGTTGTTGGGGGAAGCTACCTATACCATGGTGCACCCATACTCTCATCTATTGCGGCACTGCGGTGTGGAACCGACTTGGTGTACACTTGCGTACCAAAAATAAATGCACAGGCAACAAGAGCCATATCTCCAAACCTTATTGTCTTACCTCTAGTAGATGCAAAGCTTACACGTGGTGCAGTACACAAGCTTCTAGGTGCTCTACCAAAAGAGCTTGACTCGGCTACAATAGGAATGGGACTTGGAATACAAGATGTAGAAGCCTTAAAGTCCCTTACAAACTTGCTCTTAGACAGAGACGTAAGAATCTCTCTTGACGCAAGTGCGTTAGTACCTGATATTTTATCAATAATCAAAAGCAAAAATGTTGTAGTTACACCACATGCAGGTGAATTCAAGAGACTGTTTGGCGAACTTCCGCCAGATTCTAAAAAGGAACGAGTTACGCTAGTTGAAAAATATGCAAAAGAAAATTCCGTTACCATATTGCTAAAGGGGCCAACTGACATTGTATCAGATGGTCACAAGACTTTTCTGAATGTAAAAAAGACTCCCGCCATGACAGTGGGAGGAACAGGCGATGTACTTTCTGGCTTGGTTGCAGGCATGTTGTCAAAAAACAGAAACGCAACAGAGGCCGCAGCGGCAGCAGTATTTATCAATGGAAAAGCTGGTACGTTAGCACAAAGAAAGTATGGCTTACACATGATGGCAACCGATCTTTTAGAATTTATTCCCACAATAATGAAACCATTTGATAGGGTACAGTGAATTTAATGCAGGTACTTAGGTACGTAGATAATAACATGAAAGGGTTCCTTTTAGACCTACAGGCTCTAATTAGACAGCCAAGCGTTTCTGCAAAAAATGAAGGGCTTGAAGAGTGTGCAAGACTTGTTGGGAAGATAATGAAAAATTCTGGAATAAAATCGGAGATACTACATCTTGGAAAAGGAGTGCCACCTGTTGTATATGGTGAGGTAAGATCAAAACAAAATACGTCAAAAACAATACTATTTTACAATCATTATGATGTACAACCAGCAGAACCATTTGAGCTATGGGCTGACAAACCATTTAGTGGAAAAATAAAAGGAAACAAAATTTTTGGGCGTGGTGCTGCAGATGACAAAGGGGAACTGATCACTAGAATAAAGGCAGTCAAGTCTTATCTGAAGACTCACGGCGACGTGCCTTGCAATGTGAAATTTCTTGTTGAAGGCGAAGAAGAAATTGGAAGCATGCATGTTGAGAAATACCTAAAAAAATACAAAAACAAACTTGAGTGTGATGGAGTGATCTGGGAGTTTGGTTATGTAGATGAAAAAAACAGGCCAATAATCAGCCTTGGCATGAAAGGGTTACTCTATGTCGAACTCTCCGCAATTGAATCTGTGCGTGACGCACATTCCAGTCTTGCAGTTATTATTAAAAATCCTGCATGGAGGCTGTTAGAGGCGCTTAAAACCCTTCGTGATTCTAACGGAAGGATACTGATTAAAGATTGGTACAAAGAGACGGCACCATTTACAAAAGAAGAACTTGCACTCATAAAATCTGAACCCTTTGATGAAAGCAGATTCAAAAAAGAATATGGAATCAAAGGGTTTGTTGCAAACAAAAAGGGAAAAGAGATCAAAAAAGCTATGGTAGGAGGACCAACATGTAATATTGCAGGTTTTATCTCAGGATATACTGGCCTTGGAGCAAAGACTGTTCTTCCGGCAAAAGCTCTTGTGAAATTAGATTTTAGGCTTGTGCCAAGAATGGAACCTCTAAAGCAACTAGCTAGATTAAAACAGCATCTTCGAAAACATGGATTTGGTGACATAAAAATAAAAATGATTCATGGTGAAGCGGCATCAAAAACAAAAATCTCAGATCCATTTGTTTCGACAGTAAGGGAAGCCGCAAATGAATCATTTGGAAAATCTATAGTAAGTGTCTCATCCGCTGGCACAGGACCAATGCACTCTTTTGCAAAGATCTTGCATGCACCTTGTATCTCTATTGGAAGTACATACATATTTTCTAGGATCCATTCTCCAAACGAGTTTGCAAGAATCGATCTGCTAAAGAAAACTACAAAGTGTATGTGTTTAATAATGAATAAATTCGCTGTATCATAGAAAGGACTTTATTGTCCTCGTTTTGAAGTGGTTTTATGGCTTATGTATACATGCCAGGTGCCACTGCAGTTGGTATAACATACGACAGCGGTGTGGTTATGGCAAGTGAAAGAAGGGTAGCATATGGAAACTTCCTTGTAAGCAAGACCACAAAAAAGACATTCAAAATTACAGACTATGTCGGCGCTACATGTGCTGGCCTTGTAGCAGACATGCAAGTTCTGGCAATGCAGATGCGAGCACTTACAAAGATTCGAAAAATGGAACTAAAGCGTGAAATTCCACCAAACTCAGTAGCAAAAATGATGTCTTCTTTAATGTATGAACGAAGATACTATCCGCTACTTACCCAAGTTATTGTAGGTGGAGTTGATGGCGTACCTGCAGTCTACACTCTTGATCCACTTGGTTCCGTACTTCCAGATGACTATGCTGCAGTAGGAACTGGAGCAGAGATGGCTCTTGGAGTATTAGATCAGGAGTATAAACCAGCGATGAAGGAAAAAGAGGCTGTTGCATTGGCAGTAAAATCCATACGTTCTGCCATAATGCGTGATGCTGCAAGTGGGGACGGAATTGATGTGCTTGTAGTGGACAAAACTGGATGCAGAGAATTCACTGAAAAAATTCCTACTTAGAACAAGCTGGACTGGACCAAACGGCGAAGTTGTAGATTTTTATGCAGTTCCTGAATTTGGATCACTTGCATCGTTGATTCTTGTTATAGCGGCCGCTATAATTACAATAAGCACAAGATCAGGATTAATTTCGAAACCGTAGCTATCTCTTTATCTCTTTTGCAGATTCCCAGAACCTATCTGAAACATGATGTAGATTTTTAATTACCTCTCCCTTTGTCATTGCGGACATTTCTTCGCTAGACACAAGTGACCTTCCCACTGCTAGAAATTTGTTACGAGACTCTTCCACAACACAAACTAACTGATCTTTTTCAAACTTTGAATAACTTCTAATCCCAGGCCTCATCACATTTGCACCGTTACAAACAAACTTTACAGCACCCATGTCCACAACAACTCTTGGAAATTTCTCAAGTAGCGAAGTTTCAGATAAAAAGGGTAGATATAGTTCACCGAATTTTATTGCCGACAAACCATCCCCAACTATTAGACTGGCATTGTTTTCAATCTCGTGAACCATAAGCGTCTTGGTCTTTGGTAAATCTATTTTCCATTGTGCAGAAATTTGTTCCAATGTTTTTGCAGTTTCACTTTTTGATAGTGGGTTGGATTTCAACGTCTAGACATTTCCTGCTTTATGTCCAAGAGATCTCGTAGTATGGAGCTGGCAGTTTCCATGCCACCTGCTCCACGACCAATTATCGTCTGTTGACCAGAGTGTTCAGAATTGAAGGTGATGGCGTTTAGTGTGCCATTCACACACAACGGGTCATCAAGGGGTATCTCTTTTGGTGAAACAACAAGCTCTCTATTGCATGATGCAACTAGCTTTACGGCACATTTTCTAGCAGCTGCCTTTTTGATGTCTGATGGTGTTACCTTGCTGATGCCCTTTCGCTCAATATCCTTTATTGTCACTTTCATATCCATTATCCAGTTTGCGAGTATGACAAGCTTTGCTGCGGCATCAAACCCATCTATATCCAAGGATGGATTTGCCTCGACATAGCCCTTTTTCTTTGCATCAGCAAGCGCAGCTTTGAAGGTCATGCCACCTGCCATGTTAGTCAGGATGTAATTTGTGGTGCCATTTAGAATTCCCTGAAAAGAAACAATCCTTTCACCACGCAGGCTGTTTTTTGCATAATCCAAAATTGGTGTGCCGCCTCCCACAGTTCCACTAAACCTTAGCAATACTTGGTTGTATGTTGCAAGCTCCATTAAAGAAGGAAAGGCCAGTGCAAGTGGTCCTTTGTTGACTGTGATGACATGCAATCCATTTTTCATTGCATTTACTATGTGTGACATTCCAGGTTCTGCATTCTTGTAGTTACTTGGGGTTGTTTCGATTAGGACCTCAGCTTCCATGCCGCTGATCATATCGGCACCATTTGCATCCTTTTCCTTGTTGTGATATCTTCGAATACCGCCATCTCTTTTTTTCACCTCAAGTAATCTGTTTAGATCAAGACCTGCAGATGACGCTGCTGCGCCTTTGCTGTCAAACACACCTACTATTCTAGGTTTGAGGCCATGAAGTGCATACAGGTCTTCTGATCTTGATAGCAATAGCTTAGCAAAATTCTGACCTACCGCCCCAAATCCACATAATATTATGCGCATTAGTCAACAAACTCGTATGCTATTAATTAAGATAAGTTTTGTATAATGCCACGAGATTGCTTTATTAGAGATTACAAAACCTCAAACGTTGTGAGGAAGAAACAATCTATCTACATTGGAATTGGTGTCGGTGCCACACTTGTTGCAATAGCTGTAGTTTATCTGACAACCAGCATGCAAGATACACCAAAAGTAGATTCACTTGCATTAGATTTTACATACGATGATGCATTCAAAAATGTTGGAGAGAATTTAAAATCAAATGGTATAGTTATGTCCACTGATCTTAGGTTTAAGGATTACAAGAACGCAGAAATATGCCGTAACTTTTTTGCCAAACCAGAAATGCAAAAGCTTGTAGAATATTGTGCGTCTGCTGAACTTCATGATGGAGATAAGAACTTTCTTGGAAACATGCATATGGTTGGTTCACCAGCTGCACCAAAACTAGTTGTGGTATTAATACAATCTGATCCGATGATAAGCCAGCTCGACCAGATCAAGACTATTTTTGATTTGGTGATAGATGAACTTGTATGTACATGTTGGGAGGAAGTTAAACCGGGTGGATATGACACTGTTGGAGACTGGATTGATGCGCTACGTGACTTTCACACTGGTGGAGACAAACCCCATACTGCCTCAAAAGCACTTCCTTTTACATCAATGCATCTCCAAATCGAACTTACAACCAACAAGGATGGTTATCTTTGGGAGCTTTTACTCGCACGATAGTTTAGTGGAGGCTTTACAGTATTAACAGGTTCATTAAGGTTGACGTAATCCTTAATCCGTAACCATTACGCTTGGTGCTTAAACATTGTTTGAAGATTTGTGGCTGTTGTTGCTTGGATTTGTGGCAGGAATTCTTGGATCCATGATAGGACTTGGTGGTGGTATTATAGTTGTACCGGTATTGACATTTCTTGGATTTTCTCCACAGCTCGCTGCAAGCAACAGTCTTTTTGCAGCTTTTAGTAACGCTATAGCATCAACAATATCTTACACAAAACAAAAGCGTATAGAATACATACTAGGGCTGAAGCTTGGCCTGCTTTCGATTCCAGGTACAATACTTGGCGCATTTATCTCAGCTGATATAACTTCCTCAGTCTTTAAGATGCTCTTTGGCATTGTACTTATAGTCTCAAGCGTTTACATCTTCTCAAAAAGAAAGATGGAATCAAAAGCGTATAATCTTTCAAAACAAATTATGGTATTAGCAGTTGCGGCAAGCTTCTTTGCTGGAATAATATCAAGTTTGTTTGGAATTGGCGGTGGTATAGTGTTTGTTCCGTTGATGGTAATTGCTATTGGTCTCTCAATGAAACTTGCTGCTCCAACGTCGCAGTTTATTTTGTTATTTGCTTCGGCATCTGGTATGATTGCACATGCGTTTCTTGGCCATCCTGATTTTTATCAGGCACTTTTGCTTGCAGGAGGTGCATTTGTTGGTGGCTTGGTAGGAAGTAGACTTTCGCTTGAAATAGAAGAAAAGAAACTCAGAATTCTTGTCTCAGCGGTAATGGTCATTGCAGCAACCAAGCTCTAAATCGATTCGCTGGAGGGTCATTTTTGATCTGGTATAGATTTCGTTTTGAAACAACAACCAGATCGCCATTTTCTTTAGAACCTTCAAAATCGACAGCTAAAAGACCATAGTTTTCATTAAGATCAGTCTTTTCAGTTATCTTAAACTTCATCTTCAATTTTTCATCAGTGTATAACGGTTTTAGAAATCTAGTGTGCCTGCTCTTCCAAGAAGGATCTCCATCCATTCCATAAAAAATCATTGAATTGCCATACATTTCTTCAAGTTTGGTAAATTCGCCCTCCATTCTTCCTAGTATGGCTCGACCAGAAATCATTTTAGTATTTTTTTTGTCACTTGTATCATTGGTTTCATATGGTATGTTCTTTATACCAGAAAATGCAAGATAATTTTCAAGGTCTGCTAAAGAAATCTTACTTTCAGCATAAAATTCATCCCCAACTTTGAGTTCTGAAAATTTTTTCATTAGGATCTTGTTTCGTCAGGATAGAAAATGATCTCGGAGTTTGAGTCAGCTTTTCCTGATGCAAAATATTTTATTGCATTGAAAATTCTTTCATTACTTGGTTCTGTTCCATCAATGCTTCCCGGTAAAACTAGAAACATCCTCAAATTAGACTTGAGAACATCACTTAGCTCTTGATTGACGGTTGTGGTAAATGGCCTAAGTGCTCCTCTAAACACTTCAACTTTTGCCCTATCTGAACCTGATATCTTTGAGGCAGAAGGCAAATCTGGACCTATAATGACGATAGTGCCTGATTTGCCTTTGAAAAGTGGTGGATTCTTAGAACCACCTGGTACAAACACATTAAAACATTCTTGTGCCACGATGGCTGGAATGTTTATAAATTTATCAACTAGTGCATCCCACTGTGATCTTGTCATTTCTGTTATTTTCGAAAAAGAGGGAATTTTTCCCGTAACATGAATTACCATCGAAATTGCACCTATCTTTTCTAAAGCAGTCTTGAACAGCTTTTTTACTTCATCTTGGTTTGACAAATCAATTACATGTGAGTGAAATTTTCCTAACTGTTCTTGAGTTTGTTTTGGACTGCTTTTTGAAATCAAAAACACCACTCTCCCGCCATTCTTTTCAATATTTTGTGCGATAAATTCAGTTCTTGTAATATCAGAGCTTTCTGTTGCATCTAAAATAAGCAATACTACTTTTGAATTAAAATTTGCAGAAGACTCTGGCATGGAAGAGCAGACGTGTGGTTTTACTGGATAAAATACTCTATCTCCAGGTATGATCTTACCATTTAGGATCTTTGAAATTTCATCATCGCAAAGAGCTAGAACAGTTTCTGCTACTTGGGCCTGTGACAAAAACTGTTCATCTGCTATCATCTTGCTTGTGTTAAGTTGTATTTTTTCTGCTATTTGCTGAATCTTGGAAAGTAATGACGATATTGTTGTGTTTAGCTTTTGTATCTCAGAGTCAGAGGTAATACCCTTCACTTTTGCTAGTTTTGTTGTAGCGTTTTTAATTCCCTCTCTTACTGTTTTTTCTTCTTCGCCCATCAAGGGTAATATGTCATTGTTAACCTCTTCTACCTCTTGAGGAGTCAGGTTCTCAAAACCACTTACTCTCATAAATTCCGCGGCTGCCTTTGGGTATACGGTCTTGTAAATTCTATCAGAATGAACAGGGCCGGGATTTGTTCCAATTGATATAATTCCCTTTTCTGTAAGTTCCCATGACATTGCCTCAGCAAGTCTGTTTTTTGCTCCCTGCGATGCGGTATATGGACTCCTAAATCTGTAGGGTCTTTGTTCTAGAGGGCGTTCTTCAGTAAAGAAAGTCGATATGGTTATGATCTTAGAACCAGATTTCATTGCCTTTAGAGCTTGAACTGAAGTCCAAAAAGTTCCTGTAAGGTGTATTGCAACCGTACTTTTGAATTCTGACATCGGAGAGTTTGCAAAGCAGGTTACAGGTCCTGAAACGCCTGCATTGTTAACCAGAATGTCAACTGTACCAACTGATTTTTTCAGCTCATCAAACATGTGTGATATGCCATCTTCATCACTCACATCAACACCGGCAAAAATTTTGACAAACGCATTACTTTTTACTTTGTTAATTATTTCCTGTAAACTCTTTGCTGTTTCTTCAAGCGGTTCTTTTCGTCTTCCAAGAATGACAACACTTGCTCCATTTTCAACGAATTTAGTGGCTATAGCTTTACCGATGCCAGTGCCACTACCAGTGATAACTGCAATTTTGCCCTGAAATTTGAGCATTGAACGAAAATGGCTATATTTTTCGATTATTTATTCCGATTGCTCCTACTGCGAGATTTTTGTAAGACTAATATTTATTTGAGGGAGAAATTCATCCTCACGCATGCACGATACGGAACAAGAGACATTTGTGCCAAAAACAATGCCTGAGCAATTTTGCGACCTTTTAGAAAAAATTGGAATACAAGCACAGGCAAAAAAAATTGCTACTGACGAGGTTGAAAAAGGTGACTATTATAGCAGACATATTGCCCAGACTCCACGAATGATTACAAACAAGGGATGCGTTGAACTAAAAGGCACTAACATTGATGTTGTGCAGATAATACAAAAGGGATAGAAGTGCAAGATCCAAATCCACTGCCATGGGGTGCACAAGACCGTTTTCAGGCTCATTTTATAGTCAAAGGTAATGCGGGTAAAAACGACAGCGACTTTGTGGCAGAAACAAAACTGTCCACAAAAGGTCACTTTGGTTCAAAAAAACTAATTGGAGTACAGTGGGTTGGTGGAAAAATTGCCGAAACCCTAAACAATGATCATGAACTAACAAGCACGATTTTAAGACAACCTCTAAAGGATGCCAGCATTTGGATTGATCCAACAAAAGATGGTGTCAGAATATATGGTAAATGGAAAAACAGTATCGAGTTTGGTATATCAAAAGAACTGTTTGCTATTTATGACAGAGTTGCTTCACACATAAAAAAAGCTCTCTAAGCACGCCACCAATCTAAAGCTAAACAATCTACTTTGTCTTTTCCATGTGGTATTGCTAAAATGAATTGTTTTCTAACTGTAGTCGCTAGTCTTCCAGCCAGCACGACTCCAGTTGCAGTGATAGTGTCACTTGTATTGTAAACTTGTACTAGATACGGTGCATGATCAATACCAGGACCTTTTTGATATACCGCAAAGTCACAGCCAAACTTGATTCCGGGATTGACTATGTATCCTTTGTCTCGGAAATCTTTGTAGACTTGATATTTTTTGTCAAAGTTATGATATTCATTTCTGCAGATTGCAAGCATGCCAGTTTCTGAAAGTTGTTTTTTTGATCTGTATATTTTGAGTTTAGATTTTTGTAGTAGATAGTATCCTTCTATAAGATCCAAAATCAGAGGCGCGTTTATTTCATCTGGTTTTGGCTTTGTAACACCTACAGGTTTGCCATAATATCCTTGCGTAAAAAGAGAACGCGAATCCTCTATGTTCCAGATTACAATTCTATTTTCGATTAGTTCGCCTTTCAAGTTATAAACTCAAAGCCAATACTATGAAAGAGTCAGAAACTTCAAGACACTTATCTGACATTTCTTCCACTCCTTCCACAACATCTTTGAGAAGCAAGAGTTCCTTTGTATTTGCAATCTCGTCTAGAACCTTAAGCGTAAGCTCACGATACCTTTCATCTACGTTGCGCTCAATCTTCTGGGCTTCTTGGGCAAGGTCTATAGCCGCAGTTGGATTGCCGTTAAGAGCTCGTACAACCTCGTTTAGTTTGTAGATTTGATCAACTGAAAGTTCAATCAGATCTGAAAGACCTTTGTCTAATTTTCCTTTTTTTAGAGTGACTGCTTTAATGTTTGAAAGCTTAAACGCAATTCCTGTGATATATCCTGCAATCTCATCCATTGTATATGCCGTGTGCAGTAGATTCTCCCTATTCATCATGAGGCCACCAACATCTGCAATCTCTCTTGTTATCTTTCTGCGTAGAGCTTCAACCTCGTCTTCTGTGTTGCCTATTCTTTCAAGTGAGGACTTTATCTCAGATTTGTCGCCTTTTATGATAAGAGAAGGCAGTACGGCAAGGTCTCTTACAGAATTTAGTATTCTGTTTATCTCATCTTGTAAAACTGCAAGCGCCTTTCGTTTAGCTTGTACCTCTAGTTCCCCGCTGTACATGTAAGGCTTTAAGATATTGGCAGAGTCTAATAATCCTTACTTGAAACATTGTTAGCAGACTTGTGATACAAAGAAGGAGTATCTCATGATTTTAAATGTAGTTCTGCTTTTCTTCTTGAACTACTCTTTTTTGACCGTTGTACAACGAAA
>JBQTIK010000135.1:0-13969 GCA_052388195.1 Nitrososphaerota archaeon
CCTTTCATTGTATATTGGCAGCTGGATTGTAACAGCTGGAGTACCAACTAATTCAGTTTTTTGAAATTTTCGTTTCTGTCTTGAGAGCAAGACAAGATAATAAAAGTTGCAGGTGTAAAGTGTGACAAGAATTGCTATTGCAATAAATACGTTAAAGAGAAATTGTGATAGGGTGTTTAGTGCCATACCCTCTACTCTCCCACATTAAAAATCTCTATTTATAGTTGTACCTATAGTTTGTGAATGGATAGACTGGTCTACTGCAAAAAGGGGAGTGTGTAAACTCTGTCTTTTAACAGAAGTGACATTTGCTTTCACTAACCCTTAAAGCGTTTTTAAACGCTTTAATAATCTGGACAAGTCTCCTCACGAAGCTTTTTGTATTTTTTTTCCATTTCTTCTGCAAACACAAGTACTTTCTCAAAGTCGTAATCTTTTTTTGGAAAGTACCATCGTATGCCTACTTTATGACCTGTTCCATCCATGTCGTAGATCATTCCTTTTTCTGCTTCAACCTGATATTTTTCATCAAGAGAACGCTCTTGAACAGTAAGCCCACGCTTTGTCTTATCTTCCATGATTATATCTGACTGACCATCTCTTATGAAATAAAATGTTCCCTGCTTTAGCAATGGAAGTTCTTGACTCAATTCCTATTTTTCAACAGGATTTCCGATCATGTTGCCCCATTCTGTCCATGATCCATCATAGTTTCTGACTTGTGGATACCCTAATAGATATTTGAGAACAAACCACGAGTGAGAAGATCTTTCTCCTATCCTACAATAGCATATAACATCCTTATCTGGTGTTACAGCTTTTGATTCGTATATTTGTCTGAGTTCATTTACTGATTTGAAAGTCCCATCTGTATCATTTACTGCAGTAGCCCAAGGAATATTTTTTGCATGTGGAATGTGTCCACCTCTTTGAGCATGTTCCATAGGATATTCTGGGGGTGCAGTTATTTCACCAGTATACTCTTTTGGAGATCTTACATCTACTAAGACAGTGTCTTGTCTATCAAGAGTTCTTCTAACATCAAATAGATAAGCACGTAATCCTTCGTCTGGAGGTTGTGCAACATATCTTGTCTTCGTAATTTGTGGTTCATCTTTAGTGTATTGTTTTTTTTCTAGTTCCCATTTTTTTCTACCACCATTCATGATCTTTATGTTTTTGTGTCCATAGTATTTGAATATCCAAAATACAAAAGCCGCAAACCAATTGTTAAAATCTCCGTACAAAATGACTTCATTTTCTGGTAGAATGCCATTTCTTGCCATCAATTCCTCAAATTGAGTTTTGTTGATAACATCTCTAGTTACTGGATCGTTGATATCGCGTTTCCACCAAATTAGACTGGCTCCGGTGATATGACCTTGTTTGTATGCGTTTTCAGGATCGTAGTCGACTTCGACAATTTTTATTGCATTATTTGAGATATTTTTTGAAACCCACTCTGTATCCACAAGAACGTTTGGATTTGCGTAGCTCATTTTTTATCAACATCTATAACTGTTGAAGGGATTTATATCTCATCCTTCATCAGATGATTTTTAAGTGAAATTACAATACTACTTTCCGCTTGGATCTTAACAGCGTGGCAGTAGTCAGTAAGTTTGGCTCAAAAGAGGCAGAGGATGCTGCAAAGAAAGTTGCAAGAAAATTACTTGTAAAAAAATCAGAAGTTTTCACTATTTCGCCCATAGAAGTAGACGGCGCAAAAAAAGTTAACACTGTAGAAGAACTAAGAGCTACAAATTTGGACATGACTATAACTCTTGGTGGTGACGGTACGACTCTACGTGCATTCAGATATTTAGAAAACGAGGTTCCACTTTTGGGAATAAATGTAGGTGGAAACAGAGGCATACTTTCAGAAATAACTTTGGATCAGATAGATACTGCAATAGAACAGATACTTTCCGACAACATCTTTCTTGATCGGCGCACACGAGTAGTTGCTTCATGTAAAGGACAAGAATATCCCCCTGCACTAAATGAGATCTACATAATCAGACAGAATCTTACAAAGACGTCGCTTTTTGAGATTAGGTTTCAAAGCGATACTGTTACACAAAAAATGGATGGTGTCATAGTGTCTACTCCTAGTGGTTCAACTGGCCATTCTTATTCGCTAGGTGGTCCGATCTTGCATGAAAGTCTTGATGTTTTAATAATCACGCCGGTTGCACCAGTCAACAGGCTGCCATCACTTGTAGTACCTGATGAAAAGATTGAGATCATCACTTCGCATGACTCTAACATAATCATGGATGCGCAGGTAATAAAACCGGCAAGCTATGATGATGCCATAACCATAAGAAAATACAAGAAACAGGCAGTCTTTGTAAGGCTTAAAAAACAAGGCTTGAGACAGATGAGCAAACTTGGTTTTTAGGGTTTTAGATGCCAGTGCTTTTTATGCTGGCATTCCCTTTGCATCACAAGAAAAAAGCTTCACAACTTTGGCTGTTTTTGATGAGATAAAGCATATCAAAAAAAGCCACGAAGCAATTACCGTACTTCTTGATACCAAAAGACTGGAGATTATAGATCCAGATGCAAAGTACATTGAGAAGGTTTTATTGAAAGCAAAAGATACGGGTGATTTTCATAGTCTCTCAAAACAAGACATTTCGGTAATTGCATTATGTATGCAACTTAAAGCAGAGCTGATCACTGATGATTTTGCCGTCTCAAACATTGCCAGACACCTAAACCTCAATGTTATACCAGTCATGACAAGTGGCATAACTCGTGTAGTAGATTGGGTTTATTTTTGTCCTGGATGTCAGAAGACCTTTTCTCATATATCACAATGCCCTCTTTGCGGAAACAAGCTTAGACGTAAGTCAAGCAAGAGGAAGTCTTCTAACAGCCCAATCCACAATTGAACCATCATACAACCTGACATTTTCATACCCAGCAACTTTTAGCTGTGTAAAGATATTTGCGCCTCTATGACCAAGGGCACAGTAACATACCAATTCCTTTTCTTTTGGAATTTGCTTTTCTTCAAAAAGTTTTATCAAGTCTTCTTTTTCTTTAAAAAGAAATCCTTTTTGTCCGACGCCGTCTGTAAAAGGAAGCAAGATGGAATTTGGAATTCTTCCTGCCATAAATTCTTGTGGAGAGCACGCATCCAAGATTACAATATTTGGATCATTGATATGCTCAGCAAGCCAATGTGTGAGACTATCAGTTAGTTGTTATAAACAGTGGTAGATATTTAATTGTGTCAAATATCGTGCAGTGTTTTTTGGTTTATTTTTTTGATGTGCTTACTTTCTGTGTCAAGCATTTTTCTTATCTTAAGAGCTCGGGGTTCTCCTAGTCCTTTTATTTTTGAAAGCTCTGTGTAAGATGCCTTTAAGGTGTTAGTGGGAGAGCCAAACTTTTCCAGCATACGAATTGCTAATTTTTCCCCTATTCCTGGCAAACTACACAGGACTGACAGTTGCTGTTTTTGTAAGTCGTCTGATTTTTTTATTTTTTTCAAAAACACTCCTTTTGTGTTAGATTGCCGTGCGCACATGGACACTAAGAGTTTTGCCGAGTGAGAGGCGCTTGGAGTTGGAATGATTGGAATTTTATAGTCTAAAACAACTGATGAAATAGCGCCATAAAAAACAAGTGGATTTTCCGTAAATTCATCGATTTCGTCAACGTTTCCTTCCATCAAAATGGCGGGATGTTCAAAGTGTTCTTTGAGGCGATCACACTGGTCAAAGAGTCTACCATCAAAAACAGAAGAGATAAGATCATGAACACTTTTTCTTTCCACCACGGTTTCAGGCGCTACTATATAGTCTCCTACAGGAAGGTTTGTCATTTCCACCCTAACTCCCACCGCCCTTAAAAGATCTGGGATTCCACTTTTTCTCTCTCTTTCATCTATTATCATACGTAGCTCGTCCAGCTTCATAATGATAGAATTGTGTAAGTTTGTTAATATTTTATTTGGGAGGGTTTGTTTTTTGTGACTGACTTGCTTCAGTTGCTCCACGTAACATCTCCTTTATCCTAGTCTCAACTTCCTTTAAGTTCTCTTGGACTCTAGCTTCTTGTTTTGATAATACAGTAACTCGTGTGTTTGCAAGTTCCTTTTTTTCTTCAAGTTCTGCAATCAGGCTTTCTTTTGTAGATTTGATTAGTATTGAACCCGCATTTTTGAATACGGCATCATTGTCTGTGGCTTTTTTGAGTGCTTCAAGTGCCCTTTCCGTCTCCAGTTGTTCCATTTCAAGATGTTGTTTTTGTCCCATTATTGCTTGAAGGCTTTGTTGCAGCTGTTGTAATCGTGCGACTTGTTCTTGTAGCCATGGAGGAATTTGCTGACCACTTGAGGACATGCTAGATTCACAAGTTGCTGTGCTTATATTTTTACCGATTCAAGAGAGTCATGACTTGCTTGCACAAGACGCAAAGTTGAATTCAGGTTTGCACGTAAGTGAGAAAGTTCCTGAGCTTCAATTAAAATTGTGATTTCTTTATCAAGTAACATTTTTGTTTTTGTTGGATTTTCAGAGTAGAATTTGTTGTCAGTTTGAAGCGATTCAAAAATTGATTTAGTTTTTTCATTGGCAGAAATTTGTATTTTTGCACTATATTTTGACATCATATGCAAGTCCAGCTATTTTGAACCCGCATTTTCTACAGGTCCATATTCCTACTGCCTCCCTCCCAAACCTATTAGAGCCACATTCACTGCATTTTCTCTTTGTTTTTAAAAGTCTATGAACAGCAGTGAATTTTTTGCGTGGTTTGAGTCCATACTTTTGTCCAAGTCCCTTCAGTGATGCGCTTTTACTTTTTACCATATCACATTAGCTGCGCAAGTTGCTTCCTTATTTTTGTTCCCACAGAGAGTGCAATTTCAGAACATTTTATGAGCTGTTCAACTGTAAAGCCATCACTACCTCCTTTTTGCAACGCACAAATGTTTCCGTCAGAGTTTGATGTGATTGTGATTCTAGCATTCATGCAGGCTTCCTCATCTGCAGTTGGGTCTACTACAATGTGGTCACCTATTCGTGCCATTGTAACAGAAACAGGAATTGTTTTTATGGGCGGTTTTGATTTTTGGCCTTCTACGAGTACTGGCAGTTCCTCTTTAATTTCGTATTTTGGAACCATGCAAGAGAGAAGTGCAGCAACTGAGGCATAAGAGCAAGCATCAAAGAGATTGCCGGCAGTATTTATCACACTGCAGTCAACAAAAATTCCAATAACTGTCTTATTTTTTATCAAAACGAGTTGTTTTAGATCAAGCATCTCAGTTTCTCTTATTCCCCTATCTACCACTCTTGCTAGTTCAATAACTTCTTCATTAGGTGGACCTGGTTCAGCGCTTGGATCTGCCAAGGGCAAAATTTCTGCAGTACAAATTAGTATTCCCTTGTCACCTAGATCTGGGAATGGTTTGTCAGGCTGTATCTTGACTCCTGTGACTATTTCTGTATCTCCAAGGCGTACTCTTGCAGAACCATCTGCTTTTGGAATTATTCCTGTTTCAACAGAAAGCGATCGTTGGTCATAAAGTCCCCTACCATCAAGCCTTTGGTCTTGGTTTAGAAGCTCTAAAATCCGCTCTCTTTTTAGCTGTTCTATTATGACTGAGCCGCCCATCACTGTTGGCCCCCGCTTTCAAAGTATTTTTCCATAAGTGCCTTTTTCTGGATTTCGTAAACTTGTTTGCATCCACCTATTGCAGTCTCAAGACAAGTTTTGTATTCGGTGGGAGTCAGGATGCCATCAAGTTGCATCAGTGTAATTTTACCAAGGTTTGGCATATATGCAACCGGCATGTCTGCCTGTCCCTCCTTATCTTCTTCATCATTTACATCTAGTACAATCTGGTTTGCCACCTTTCCTGCCGCACATGCCGCAACTAGATCTCGCATTGGTATTCCTGCATCTGCCAGAGCAACTGATGCAGCATCAAGTGCGGCACATCTAGAGCCACCGTCCGCTTGAAGCACCTCAACAAAAACATCAGTTACGGTTCTTGGAAAGTCCTTTAAAATTACAGCAGGCTGCAAAGCTTCTTTGATAACTTTTGATATCTCAATTTCTCGCCTAGACGGAGCGGGGTTCTTCCTTTCTGTAACAGAAAAGGGAGACATGTGGTATCTGCATCTTAAAATTCCAGTATCTTGGTCTGCCATGTGTTTTGGATGCACGTCTCTGGGCCCAAATACACCAGCAAGGATTTTGTTTTTACCAAACTCGATATATGCGGACCCATCAGCGTTTTTTAAAACACCTACCTTTATGGAAATGTTTCTTAATTGGTCTATCTTTCTTCCGTCACATCTGATTCCATTCTCATTCATTAATTGTGTCATTATTTTCACCAAGTTCTACCCCAAGCATGGATTTGACTCTTTCAGTCAGGTTCGGTATATGTGCTTGGGCATCAACCATTTTCACTGCCTCTATTGCCTTTAATAATCCAACTGGATCCTCACAAGAAACAACAATCCAACCGTTTTGACCAATTGTAATCATAGCCTTTGTAGCCAGCTCAATGGTTTGTATCATAGAACCACGCTTTCCAATCAAGCGTGGAACCTTGCTTGGGGCAATCTTTATCAGCTCTCCAGATTCGATTTTGCCCAGCTCCCTGTCTTGGATTGTAAGTAGTGGATCTCGTGATCTATCAAAATTAGCAATCCTTGCCACAACTAAATCTCCTTTGTCAAGACGTGCCTTCAGCTCATCTTTTGTTGGGGAATAATCTCTTCCAAATACATCCTGAGCTGGCAAAAACCCTACAAAACATGAATTAATATCAAATTCCCATGAAAGCGAAGAATGTCCTATCACCTTTCCTATAACCAAGTCATTATTTTTTGGCATGTACATCCCAGAAAGTGGGATGACTCGAACTGCGTTATCATAAATTTCAGAAATACCTACGCTGGTTGAAATAATCCTGTCACCATCTTGATAGACATTTTGTTCTGGTCTGTAGGGGCCAGTTGTTATTACATCGCCTGGAATTACGTATCGTCGTTTTATAGTTTCCATTATTTGGCTACCTCAATAGAAGCAGACCCTTTTGTTACTGATCCCAATCTATCTATCACATTGGCTCTTGCTCCAGCCGGTATATCTAGTATTACTTTGAGAGATCCGTTAGCTTGCCACTCTTCTTTTTTTAAAGTGCCAGCAGATTTTAAAACTGAATATGATTGCGCGGCAAACTGAGCGGGAATTAGAATTTCAAGTAACATGTTCTCTGACTTGAGTGGAATGATAGAACGAAGTTGCTCAACTATGTCTTTAATTTGGTCATCTGTATTTTTGAAAGGATCTACTGAGGTTTTTGCGTCATCCATGGCCTGTTCTATTCTAAGGGGAGGATGTGGAAGATGTGAACGAGGATCCACGTAGGTTTTTGCAATAAATTCGACAACCTGTTTTCGCTTTTCTGAAACCATTTTTCGTCTCTGATCCGTTGTTAGATTAAGATCACCTTTTTGAAGTATTATGGCTGCAATTGTGGCATGGTCTGTAGTCTTGAATGCCTTCATTAATTTTTCAGTTGATGCCCGTGTTCCCTTGTTAGAGTCTGAATAAATCTCATCTGAAACAAGAATGGTTGATATGTCCTTTCTTTTTCCTAGTTTATATTCCAATGCGGGATCTGGTTTAACAAGCAGTTCAAACTTTTCTCCCTCAACGGAAAATCTAACTACAGTTAATTTGTCTGCCATAGCTGTGATATTCAACTTTGGTATTTATCTGTGCATGAAAACTCGCTAGATTTTTATTTGGACTAAGAACTTTGCCCTCTAAGGTTTGGCTTCTCTGGAAATTGTTGAACAAAGTGAAAAGAGGATTGTTGTAAAATTAAAGAATGTACCTCTGCAGTATGCTAATGCATTAAGAAGAATTTGTCTTACAGGTGTGCCTGTTTTTGCAATAGATGATGTGGTGATAATTGAAAACTCTTCAGTTTTGGCAGATGAGGGAATAGCACACAGGCTTGCTTTGATACCTCTGAAAACTGATCTGACAAGATTTGTGGAACCATCAAACTGTGATTGTCACAGCGAAGTAGGTTGTCCACACTGCCGTGTTATGCTAATGGTTGATTCTGGCTCTGCAGATACCACTACAACTATCACTTCTGCCGAGCTTACTTCAGAAGACGATGTTGTAAAGCCAACTAGTGACAAGATTCCCATAGTTGAGCTTACACCAGGTCAAAAGCTAAAGCTTGAGGCGTATGCCAGACTTGGCAGGGGTACGGAACATGCAAAATGGAATTCTGCAAATGTTTCAGTTCTAACAGAAACTGGAAATGCGGATGATCACCTTTTGACTGTGGAGACCACGGGAGCGCTCAGCTCATCTCAACTGGTACATGCCGGTATCGAGGAGCTTGCAAAAAGATTGGACGGGTTTAAACAAGTAATTTCCTCCCTATAGTGGAGGTATGTATTATATTTGGGTTAAAAATGGCATTAAACAAATGACTAATCAAGTAGTATTACGGGTGGTAAAAGAACTCAAGGGTGCGTCAAAGAAAAACAAAGCTCCCCTTTGGTCACGGCTTGCCGAGCTTGCATTAAAACCATCTTCTGCAAGAAGAACAATCAATCTTAGTCAAATAAATAGATTTACCAAAGATAGTGACGTAGTTGTTGTGCCAGGTAAAGTCCTTGGAACCGGTAACATGTCACACAAGATAACACTTTGCTCATTTTCTATTTCAAATTCTGGAGCTCAGAAGGTTCTTGGGTCTGGAGGAAAAATTCTTAGCTTTGCAGAACTTATCAAAAGCCATCCTACTGGAAAAGGAGTGACAATAATTGGTTAAACAACAGCTAGAAACCAAAACAAAACCAAAGACAAGTCAGACCATAATTGTAGATGGAACAAACCTGATTGCAGGAAGACTATGCTCTCATGTAGCAAAGCTCTTGCTTGAGGGCAACAGGGTAGCCATAGTAAACTCTGAAAACATAATGATTAGTGGAAACCGGAAATCCATCATAGAAGCGTATAGGAAATTTCTTGAAATTGCAAGCATAAACAATCCAAAATTTGGTCCGTTTCATCCCCGAAGACCTGATACCATTATAACTAAGATGGTTAGAGGCATGCTTCCAAAAAGAAATTCTTCAGGAAAGACTGCACTAAAACACCTCAGAGCATATTTGGGAGTCCCAAATGAGCTTAGATCTTTGACACGAACCCAGTTTGATGATGCAAAGATTAGAAAACCTTCTCCATACTATACCAGTGTTGGCGAACTTGGAAGAATGGTTGGGTGGCATCAATAATGGTAAAGATTGAAAACTATTTTGCGTCAAGAAAGACCGCTAGAGCCCATGTTCATATAACAAAAGGAATTGGAAGAGTTAGAATCAATAACATCCCAATAGAAATGGTTCAACAAGAAACCGCAAGAGAAGTAATGCTTGCACCAATTGAGATAGCAGGCGATTTGCGTGACAAGATCGATGTTTCTGTTAGGGTAAGTGGAGGCGGTTTCATGGGTCAAGCATATGCCAGTGCTGTTGGAATCTCAAGGGCAATGGCTGGTTGGACCAAATCCAAAAAAGAGCCAAAGGATCATCCGTTTACAAAAACAGTACGTGAAGATCTAAAAAAACGCCTAAACGAGTTTGACAAACACCTCCTAAGTGGGGACGACAGGCGAAAAGAACCCAAGAAGTTTGGTGGGTCTGGCGCTAGAAGAAGAAAGCAAAAATCATACCGATAGAGTTTGAAAGCAGTAATCTTAGCAGGCGGACATGGAGCAAGGGGAAAGCCATTCACAGATTATTTTCCAAAGGCAATGGTGCCTATAGAAGGAAAACCACTCATAGATCATATAGTACGGTATATCGCTTCATTTGGTTTTATTGAGGAAATAATCATACTTGCAGACTTGAAGGGTGTGGGCGGTCAGATAGAAAGCTATTTTGAGAATAGAGATATAATCCATAAAAAAAGACTTTGGTTTATTCAAGATTCTAATAGTGGTACAGGGGGTGATCTTGTACACCTTAATAACAGACTAAAAAAAAATTCGGAGTTTCTTTTGTGGTTTGTGGATAATTTAGCAGCCATTGATCTTACAAAGATGTATAGATTCTATAAAGAAAAAAAGAATCTTGCATGCATTGCGATAAGAAGATATAGAAAGGAAGAGACTGGCTATGCCATAGTAAAAGATGGACTAGTTGTGGAATTTAAAGAAAAACCTCTGATCAAAATGCAGATGGCAGAATGTCTTGGCATATACATACTTGATACAAAGATTTTAAAAACAATCAAATCTAAAAAAATGAAACATGTCAACTTGTCATTTGATGTTTTGCAAGAACTTTCAGCAAAAAAGATGATAAGCGCCTTTGATATTGATAAAACTCCATGGATTGATGTTGACTCACCAGTAAAAATAGAACGAAATCATGCATTGGTAAAAGAAATAATTAAAAAAATGAAACACTAGAGGCGTGTCATAAATCTAGGTTCAAAAGATTCAACATTTGTAATGGTTCTATATAGTCTGAGATTTTTTTTCATATTGAGAGATTTTATCCTCATATTGTAATGTAATAGATATATCATCAAGTCCCTCAAGTAGAGTTTTTTTTCTGTGTTTTTCTATCTCAAATGGTATTGTAATATCATTTGTTCTAATCGTTTGCCTTTCCAAGTCGACTTCTATTTCAGTGGCATTATTGAATAACACATCTAGTGTTTTATTATCAATCTTTACCGGCAGTATTCCGTTTTTGAAGCAGTTATTGTAAAAAATATCTGCAAAAGATGGTGCTATAATAACGGTAAATCCATAATCAAGCAGAGCCCAGGCAGCGTGCTCTCTACTTGATCCACACCCAAAGTTATCTCGAGTCAAAAGTATTTTAGAGCCGCTATACTTTGGATTGTTTAAAACAAAATCTGTTCTTGGCTTGCCATCCTTTTCAAATCTCCAGTCATAAAAAAGATACTGACTAAAACCCGTCTTTTGAACTAGTTTCAAGAACTGTTTTGGAACTATTTGATCAGTGTCCACGTTTACCTTATCAAGTGGTGTAGCAATACTCTTTATTGTTTTGAACTTGTCCATATCAATTCAAGTCCAGTTCTCTTACATCTACAAAATGTCCTGAAATTGCAGCAGCTGCGGCCATTACAGGACTAACAAGATGGGTTCGTCCACCCGATCCCTGCCTTCCTTCAAAGTTTCTGTTAGATGTACTTGCGCATCTTTCACCAGCCGCCAAAATATCTGGATTCATCCCTAGACACATACTACACCCTGATTCACGCCACTCAAAGTTTGCATCCTTGAAAATTTTATCTAATCCTAATTCTTCAGCCTGTTTCTTTACTAGTTGCGAGCCAGGAACTACCATGGCCCTAACTTTGGAAGAAACTTTCTTTGCCTTTACTATTCTAGATGCTTCAATCAAGTCTTCGAGTCTTGAGTTTGTACATGAACCAATGAAAACACGGTCAATTGAGATGTCTGTGATTGGTGTGCCTGGCTTCAGATCCATGTATTGTAATGCTTGGATAGCTGCCTTTTCCTCATCAGGGTTTCCTTTTGCATATTCTTGTGGAAATGGGACGGTGCCAGTTACGTCTGTTGTCATCGCAGGGTTTGTTCCCCAGCTTACTTGCGGTGCCATCGTATCAGCATTTATTGTATAGCTTTTATCAAAATGTGCACCTGCGTCTGTCTTGAGATTTTCTCTCCAGTAATTTACAAGAGCATCATAGTTTTTTGGGGTATACCGTCTTCCTTTTAGATACTGGAATGTTTTTTCGTCTGGAGCAACAAGCCCTGCGCGTGCGCCAGCCTCAATTGACATGTTGCATACTGTCATTTTTTCTTCCATTGAGAGATCTGTAATAGCTTGACCACGGTACTCAATTACCGTTCCCGTGCCGCCTGCTGTGCCAATTTTTCTTATTATTGAAAGTATGATGTCTTTTGCTGTCACTGCATGTGGATTCTTCCTTTTTCCTTCCACTCTGATTTCAAAGGTTTTTGGTTTTTCCATCCATAGGCATTGGGTTGCCAGAACATGTTCTACATCGCTTGTTCCTATTCCAAAAGCAAGCGCTCCAAATGCGCCGTGTGTTGAGGTGTGGCTGTCTCCGCAAACAATGGTAGCCCCAGGCAATGTTATTCCAAGCTCTGGACCTATTACATGTACGATTCCTTGGTTTGGGCTGTGAAGATCAAATAGCTTAATGCCAAACTCTTTGCAGTTTTTCTCCAAGACTTGGATCTGCGTTTTTGAGACTTGATCTATTATTGGCAAGGATCTGTTACTTGTCGGTACGTTGTGATCCATGGTTGCAAATGTCAAGTCAGGTCTTCTCATCTTTCTTTTGTTTATTCTAAGACCGTCAAATGCCTGTGGTGATGTAACCTCATGAACAAGATGTCTGTCTATATAAACTAGAGATGGGCCGTCTCTTTGTTCCACCACTATGTGTAAGTCCCAGATCTTCTCAAATAGAGTCTTTGGCATATTGGATACTTTGGTCTATGTAAAATATATATGGTATTAAGAAAATTGGGTTACTTTACCAGAGCAAATCTGTGGTACCTTGTTAGTGCCACTATACTTACTATAGCAACTGCAAGTATTACTATAGTAATTACACCAAACTCTGGTATTACTGTTGTTCCAATGATTGTAAGCTCTGCTGTTCCTGCAGGCAAGTCCATACTTAGTACTGTGTAACCAGTAGTTGATTCTTCTACATCATAGTCTATTGCTTCACCATCTGCAAGTATTATGAACTCGTCATTTTCTGCATAGACTAGCTCGTGTGGTAGTGAGATTGCTAGCTCACCGCCCTTAACATCTGCAAGACTGAATGTGATTGATTTGGCATCTTCGTCAACTGTCATGCCAGTTATCTTTCCATCCATTGTATAATCTACATCAATTGATCTTCCAGCATACTGAGCTACAAATGTAGCAGCGCCTTCAAACTTTGGTGTGACTGGCTTTGTTGGTGTTGGTTCTTCAGTTGTTACTGTTATAGTTCCTTCACATCCACTGATGTTGACTGATTTCTTTGCGCTCAATACGTCACGTGAGACTAGATTATCAACTTGAACTATGAAGAATGTCGTCTTTGGATCTATTGGTGCCTCAAATACCATCTTGTTTGCAAATGGTTGTTCATCAGCAAGTGTTGCCGCGGTCCTTCCTTTATCTGCGGTTCTGATGCTGGCTGCAAGCTTCTCACTTGAAGGTCCTGCAACTATTGTTACCATGTTCGCCTCACAGACATCATATGATATGGTATAGATTACTGGAGCTCCTGTGGCACTAGGCACAGCTGCGCCTCCGCCGCCACCTCCGCCGCCACCTCCGCCGCCACCTCCGGCGGCGCCACCACCAACGCCACCTCCGCCGCCTACGCTTCCTGCGCCCTTTTCGCTGTTGTTGGCTACCGTTATAACTAAGATTCTTGTAGTTGGGTCATTTGGATCTACTATGTTAGAGGTTATTATTTCTGGTGTCCAAGTAGTACCTACTAAGCTAAAAAACTGTACATTTGCACCAAATCTTGCTGCATCTACTCTTAGTGTTAGAGTGTATGGCGTAGCTAGTGGTCCTGGTGGCAGACCAGTTGCTGTGATATCGCCAAATAGACCTCCAAAAATTATTGGCTGTCCATTTAAAACTGGACTTGCACCTAGTGCTGCAGCACTGGGTGCTCCTAGTGTTACAGTAATTGGAACTGATGCTTGAAGCTGTCTGATACCAGTAGAAGCTAAAAGTGCAGCTGGTAGTGGAAGCGGTGTGTTTGTAGGTAAGGTTACAGTAGAACCGGCAGTAGGAGGTGCTGGTGCAACATTTGTCCAAGTTTCTATGCTTGAACTTTTTAGGAACATTGTTGTTGGGGCGTTTGGATCTAAGATCCTAGTACTTATTGTGTGAGTTCCAGTTGAAAGACCAAA
>JBQTIK010000136.1:0-23627 GCA_052388195.1 Nitrososphaerota archaeon
GGAATGGATGCAACTAAATCATTTTTAAAAGATGCAGCAGGCTTTGAGATCGCAAAGATCCCAAACCAAGATAAAATTTCTCTAAAATACTATCTGAATTGATTTAACAGTATTCATTGATTCAAGTTACAACGCAGAATCAACCATTAATCCAATAAACAATATGGCAAGGTACGGACTAGAAAACTTAAACACTGTCCAAGAAGCCTTCTCTGTGGGTTTAACCAAAAGCCAAATGCTAAGAGCAAACATGATTGCACCAGAAGCTACTGCAGTGTAAAGATATACTTCATGAAAGACATTCATGAAAAATGGAACTATGCTAAATAGAACCATCATCAATGTAGTGCCAGCTATAACTCGAACCGAGGTTTTCTCAGAATTTACAACTGGCAGCATGGGAATTTTTGCTTTAGCGTAGTCTTCTTTGATATGTAAAGCAAGACTCCAGATATGCAAAGGAATCCACAAAAACACTAATCCGGCCATGATAAGTCCTAATTCCCAGTTTGTTGAGGTTACAGCAACATAACCAATCATTGCAGGTGCGCCACCCGAAAATCCACCCAGAACAATATTGCTTCTGCTCTTTCGTTTGAGTAATTTGCTGTAAACTAGGATGTTATCAACCAAACCAAAAGCCATGAAAAGTCCAGCCCATATATTAATTGCAAATGAAGCAAGGAGTGATATTGCAGCAAGAATTAAACCAAAGTATAATGCCTTTTCAGCTGGATAGATCCTCTTGCTTGGAATTGGTCTATCTCTGGTTCTATCCATTATGGCGTCTATGTCGCGATCATTATAGTTTGTCAAAGTATTTGCTGCTGCAGAACCTGCAGTAACAGAACCAATTAGTAAAATCCAAGTTAGCGGAGAAACTTCAACATCATAGAGGTTCTGTGCAGTAAATGCTGCTCCAAACGCCGTAAAAACCAGCAAATACCATATCTTTGGTTTGGTTACTTCATAATACACTTTGATCCTAGAGCTAGTCTTACTTGTTAACACACAAACTCCTCTTTTTTGATCTTTCCAAGATATTTATAGGTTGAATAAATCACAATTACTTCATTGGCCTGTACGGCATGGGCTTGGTTGTTCTCTTCATCTCAATAAAACTCTCAGAGCGCTGTACTCCCTGAATACGACCTAAATTTTCTGATATCAATCTGTGCATCTCATCTAGATTCCTTGCATACATAGTAACCAAAATATCAAACCTACCTGTGACCTCAGAAATCTCCCTCACCTCAGGAATCTTAAACAACTCTTCTATCACGTTGTCACGAAGCTTTGAGTCCATGTTTATTCCTGTCAAGGCCTTTACTGTGTAACCAAGCTCTCTGTCGTTTACAACTATGGTAAAGCGTTCGATAAGTTTTCTTTTTATAAGCCTCTTGATTCGGCTGTATACAACTGAAGAGTTAACATTGATCTTTTTGGAGATGCGCGGAACGGAAACACTTGCATCAGCAGCAAGTTCGGAAAGGATGGTCATATCTAAATCGTCTACTTTTGCCGTTTAAAACACCAATTATTGGGAATAAAGGGAGGTTAATAAAGGTATTATTACAATTTTTCTGCAAATTCTATATAGATCATATAAGGCCTTTTTTGTAAAGCATCTCAGCCAAAAGCACAGCTCCTTTTGCAGAACCCATTTTTTCGTTATGGGAAAATAGTACATACTTTATACCGTTTTCAAAGACAGTGTCCTCGCGTAGTCTTCCTACCACTGTAGACATACCGCCATTTATTTCCCTATCTAGTCTTGGCTGTGGTCTTGTTGGGTCTTCATGTACAACAAGGTAGCTTTTTGGTGCAGATGGAAGACCTGCAACACTAACGTTTTTTGAAAACTCTAACATTGCCTTTTTTACCGACTCGGGATCCGCGTGTTTTGCAGTCTCCACAAACACGGATTCTGTATGGCCATCAATTACTGGCACTCTGGTGCAGGTGCAGCTTACTTTCAAATTAGCAGGATCAATTTTTCCATTAACTAATTTGCCAAGTATTTTTGCAGTCTCTATTCTAACCTTGTCCTCTTCTTTTGGAATGTACGGAATTATATTGTCAGTTATATCCAATGCAGAAACACCAGGAGATCTACCAGCACCAGACATTGATTGCATCGATGTCATGATTATCTTTTGAGCTCCAAAGTTATCTAGCAAAGGTTTCATGGTTATAGCAAGTCCAGTTGTTGTGCAATTTGGAAGTGGAGCTACAAAACCCTTCCAACCACGATTCTTTCTTTGTATGTCTAGTAATCCTACATGATCATCGTTTATTCCCGGAATAAGAATTGGCACATCAGGCTCATATCTATAAGCAGAAGATGTACTGATTATAGGAACATCCTTTGCGAATCTAGTTTCAATCTCACGAGCGGCTTCACTCTCTATGGAAGTAAATATAAGATCTAGATTTTCCGGTTTGATGTCGTCTACTGATTCAACCACCATGTTTTTGACATATTCTGGAATCTCTTCTTTTATATGCCACTTTAAAATGCCACTACTTGGATCCCTGATCGCATCTATGAACTTTTTACCTGCTGAACGCTCAGAGGCAGCTATCTGTTTTACCTCAAACCAAGGATGGTTGTTTAGTGCTACAACAAACTCCTGTCCTACTGCACCAGTAACGCCTATGATTGCAACTCGCTTCATGCAAAAATATTCGCTTAACTCAATTAATATTCCTTTAGCACGGTGACCAAAACACACTAAATCCCTTTACGATATTTCATGGTGTGAAATTTAGGCTGGAAAGAAACATTTCAGATTATATTCCTATACCACACGGTGGAATTTTTTCTAGTGGATTGCAAATTGACTCAAAAATTATAGATTTTAGCTCAAATGTAAATCCCCTTGGTTTTCCAGCTTCAGTAAAAGATGTAATTAGGAAAAACATAGATCTTCTTTCAGTCTATCCTGACCCTAACTCCTTAAAACTTAGAAATGATCTAGCAGAGTACACCGGTATTACAAAAGACCAGATAGTTGTGGGCAATGGCGCAACAGAAATAATTTATAATTTTTGTACAGCCTTTCTTAGCAAGAAAAGTTTCGTCGTAATACCAATTCCAACATTTGGTGAATATGAAGCTGCTACAAGATTACGTGGAGCAAAAATTTCTTATCTTAGAACAATGAATCTGAACAAAAACATTTCACAGCTACAAGATCGTTTCACGAAGGCAGACTGTAGTTTTATTTGCAATCCAAATAATCCAACTGGAATCTTGATCTCAAGAAAAAATATGCTAAAAATTTTAGAAGTCGCTTATGATAAGTCAACGTTCATGTTCATAGATGAGTGTTTTATCGAGCTTGTTCCAAAATCAAACGAGTCTCTTGTAACATATCTAAAAGAATTTGATAATCTCTTCATATTAAGGTCCCTAACCAAGTCATTCGGATTAGCAGGACTCAGAATTGGTTATGGTTTAGCAAGCAAGAGAGTCATAGATGTACTTCTAAGAATAAAGATCCCTTGGAATGTAAATGGCCTTGCACAAAAAGCAGCAAGTGCAGCACTTTCAAGCATCTCTCACCTGAATAAAACTAGGCATCTAGTACAAAGAGAACTTAAGTTTATGACAGATTCAATAGCAAAGATAAGTGGCTTTACTTGTTATGACTCCTCAACCAATTTCATTTTAATCAAATCAAAAATGAACTCAAAAACGGTTCAGAAAAAACTCATAGGAAAAAAAATTCTTGTAAGAGACTGTAGCACTTTTCGTGGTCTTGATAACAAATTCATACGAGTAGCTATTCGTACACACAAAGAAAATGTAAAACTTATCAAAGCATTGGAGGAAATATGTCAAAAGCATTGATGATACAAGGAACCTCATCTGGTGCTGGTAAGACAACACTTGTAACAGCTCTATGCAGAATATTTGCAAACTCTGGATATAGAGTAGCTCCATTCAAGTCCCAAAACATGTCTTCTTATTCATACAAAGAAAATGGTTTTGAAATTTCTAGGGCACAAGCAATACAGGCAATTGCAGCAAAAGCAATAATAGATCCACGCATGAACCCGATTCTTCTTATGCCACTTGGAAATTATAGAAGCAAAGTTCTTGTTAAAGGAAAATTTTACAAAAAAATGTACGCAAAGGATTATTACGAAAAATTTGCCCTTTCCAAAGGGCTAAAGGCAGCTACAGAATCGCTTGATTGGCTACGGCAAAACTATGATCTGATAATAATGGAAGGAGCTGGTTCTCCGGCAGAATTTAACTTGGAAAAGTATGACATTGCAAACATGAGGATGGCGGAATATTTGTGTGCGCCAGTAATTCTTGTTGCTGATATAGATAAGGGAGGCAGCTTTGCAAGTATTGTGGGAACTATGGAACTAATAGATCTGAAATACCGAAAATTCATCAAAGGCTTTGTGATAAACAAGTTTAGGGGCGATATGCGCATACTGCGTCCTAGCTTCAAAAAGTTGAGGCAAAAGACAGGCAGATCTATACTAGGGACAATTCCCCTTCTGAAATTTGACATTCCGGAAGAAGATTCACTTCACGCAAATCCGAAACAGGTACGCTGGAACAAAAAATACCTGCAATCTTTGGATATAGAAATAGAAAATTTAAGCCAGATTGTAAAAGCCAGTTTAAACATGAAGACAATAGGTAGGTTGATCCAATGATCCTGCTACCACTCTTGGCTATAGTACTTGCTATATGCATAGACTTTGCATTTGGTGATCCAAAAAACAAATTTCATCCAACTGTGTGGGTTGGAACAATAATTGGAAAACTTGTACCGTTTTCACGAGGGCGTTCTTCAAAAACTGAAAAGCTTTGGGGAGCAGTTCTTACAATTTCAGTCACAACATTGGTTGCTCTGGTACTTTATTTTCTAAATCGTGGACTAGGTTCAATAAATTCAATTGCCAGTTTCAGCTATGGAGATGAGCTTATTGTTTTGATTTTTTCTGCTCTAATTACTGGGGTTTTACTTAAAACCACAATTGCCATAAAAGGAATGGAAAGTCACACAAAGCTAATCATGCAAGCTCTTTCAAAAGATGACTTGGACGATGCAAGAACAAAACTTTCTATGATAGTCAAGAGAAACACAAAGAATTTGGATAAACAACACATCATTTCAGGAACTTTAGAAAGTATCAGTGAAAACACTGTTGATGGAATTACAGGACCGCTTTTCTACTTTGCAATCTTTGGCTTAGCTGGCGCATTTGTCTATCGAACTGTAAACACAATAGATTCTATGATAGGCTATAAGACAGAGCCGTTTAGAAACGTTGGGTGGTTTGGTGCAAACTGTGATAAGATACTAAACTATCTGCCAGCAAGAATAACAAGTCTTGTGATGATACTTGTTGCAATGATTCTTAAAGCAGACTGGAGACACTCGCTTGAAATAATGAGACGAGATAGTTCAAAAACAGAAAGCCCAAACGCGGGGTATCCTATGGCTACCTTGGCAGGCGCATTGGGAGCACGATTTGAAAAAATAGATCACTATGTCTTAGGTGATGGAAACTCTGAACTCACCGAAGACCACTTCAAGTCTGCCATATCTATAATGAAGCTAACAGCAATCTTGTTTTGTGCTATTTTTACAATTCCGATAATTGTAATACTTTCATATTTTGGATGGTGGTTACATGCTTAAAGCAATAAGTTCCATAATTTCTTTTCTTACAATAATTCCTGCTCCAAAAAATGTAGAGCTAGATACCGTTGCAAAGAACATGCACCTATTTCCTATTGGTGGAGCTATAATTGGTTTAATAGTAGGTGCAGCTGGATTTGGGCTTTCATTATTTCTGGAGCCCTTGATAGTAGGACTCTTGCTAACTACCTCCATTGTAATTATAACTGGAATACATCATACTGATGCGCTTTGTGACTTTGCTGATGGTATGATGGTAAAGGGTACAAAAGAAAAAAAATTAAAAGCCATGCGTGATCCTGCTGTAGGATCAGCTGGTGTAATAACAATAGTGCTCTATGCAGGAGGAATGATAATGGCACTTTCAATGATGAAAGGCTTTGAACTTTTTCAAGCACTTTTGTTAAGTGAGCTTCTTGCCAAATTTGTAATGGTCTTGCAAGCAAACAGAGGATCATCAGCGTGGCAAGGCCTAAGCTCCCCATTCACTCAATCTATGAAAGATAAAAAGAAGCTTGGTGTGGCTGGTGCACTAGCTCTCATACCTATAGTTTTGGTTGGTGGGGTAATGGGTGTAATTGTAATAGCAGTGGGTGTAGGGTTGTCGTTCGTGCTCCTTGTTGCGGCAAATCGAAGTTTTGGCGGCATTTCAGGAGACGTCTTTGGAGCAACAAACGAGCTTGTTAGACTTTCATCGCTTCTAATTTTTGCATCAGTATGATAGGGTTAGTGATGTGTGGAGGCAAGGGTACTAGGATGAAGACGTCACAAGAGAAACTACTCCTTAGACACAAAAACCCCGTTATCCAACATGTTATATCTGCACTTCAAGAATCTAATTGCTTTTCTAAAATTGTAGCAGCTACTAGTCCTAATGCACCAAGAACAGGGGAATTTCTCACGACCTTAGGAATTCATACAATGGATACCGCAGGTAAGGGATATGTTTATGATCTCAACCAGATTCTGCATAACTTTGACGAGCCAGTATTTGTTGCACCTGGCGACATGCCTCTTTTGGATGCAAAAATAATAAAAAAAATTGTACAACTAACTGACGCCAATAATATCTGGACTGCAATTATTATTAGCAAAGAATTTCTTGATTCGCTCCATCTGAAACCCGAGTATTCAGTGATTTATGAAAAAAAACAATACTCCTATTCTGGTATATCAATAGTTAACCCAAACAAGCTATCAGCGGTGACCACAGTTGACGAGTCGTATGTAATACTAGACGATAAGAGGATTGCGCTTAATCTAAACACAAAAGAAGATTACGATTTACTCTGCACTACCTAGAATTTTACCATTTATTTTTGCAATAGAACCTGTCGGTTCTGCAAGAAGGTTTCCACAGGACTTACAAGTAACCTTAGTGGCTACATGAGAATAGACAACACTTTCTTCATTGCATTCATTACACTGCACTCTCTGGAACTTGCTATTTGGTATTGGGGTCAGAATTTGTCCTTTCTTCATTATGCAACCAACTCGAACTTTCTTAGTCTAATGCCTGACGTATTAAATTTCTTTTTACACTCTGGACATGTAAAGAGTGGAGTCGCTTTCTTTGTAGTCTTTGCAGGCTTGGCAAGCTTTGGGAATTTTTGACCACCATACCCTTTCTTATCTTCAGCATGCCTTCTCTCCCCTATGGCTGAGCCTCTTCTCTTTCCTGCCTTGTAAATTGAGACCTTCTGTAGTGTATGTTTTTTGCATTTGGGGCAGTACCTTCTGATCTCCTTTGGCATGTTCATAAAAGAAGACCGCTGTTGACGTAATTTAAACATCGCTTTGAATCTATAATAGCATCAGAAACTGAGTTTAGTCGTGAGATCCAGTTCGCTTGCTACCATGATTGCATCATTAAATTCAGTAGCGTTAGGTGAAAAGAAATCCGATATCGTTTTAAAAAATTGCAATCTTGTAAATGTCTACTCAAGAGAGATAATTTCACACCTTGAGGCTGCCATTCACAAAGACAGAATTGCATATGTGGGATCTGACGCGTCGCATACAATTGGAGCAAAAACTGCAGTTATAGATTTAGAAGGAAGATATATCACTCCAGGATTTGCAGATCCACACATACATGTAGACCAGTTTGTTTTGCCATCAGAGCTGGCAAAAAAATGTCTGCTCTGTGGAACAACATCCATATTTTCAGATCCAATTGATATGGTAAGTGTTTGTGGCTACAAAGGTTTTCTAGAATTTGTTAAGCTCACAGAAAATTTGCTAATAAGGTTTTTTCATGTGATTCCAGGCGGTCTGCCAGTTGACAGAAAGTTCAGCCATACAAAGACTTTGAATTCTGCAGAAGAAAAAAAGGCGCTGAACTCAGAAAATGTTCTTGGTCTTGGTGAGGTTTTTTCTTGGACAAAGGTCACAACACGAGATGCAAAAACCATGAATACATTAAGAAGTATGTTAGAAAACGGTTGTATCATAAACGGTCATACAGCAGGGGCAAGTGACAAAAAGCTAAACGCCTACGTTTCCTCAGGAATTCTTTCCTGTCATGAGCCAATAGAATTTGTTCAAGTTCTTGAGAGGCTAAGACTTGGTATGTGGATAATGATGAGAGAAGGTTCCATCAGAAGGGATTTGAACCAAATAATACCAGATGTAGTGGCACACGGAACCTATCATGACAGACTGATGTTTTGTTCAGATGGAGTAAATCCAAAAGATCTGTTAGAATTTGGTCATATTGATCACTGTATTAGAGAATCTGTTAGACTTGGACTAGATTGTATTGACGCTATTGCCATGGCAACAAAAAATTGCTTTGACTATTACAACATGGGAAGAGACTATGGGGGGATTGCACCGGGTAAGATAGCTGACATCTTAGTTTTTGATGATCTTGACAAACTAAAACCGACGAAGGTCTTTGTTGGTGGGAAACTTGTAGTATCACATGGCACTATAGTGACAAAGATAAAAGAGCCAAAGATCCTACAATGGATGAAAAAAACTGTAAAGATAAAACGAAAGTTTACAACAAAAGACTTTATCATTAAAAGTTTGGCTTCTTCAGTACACGCCCTTGTAATCAAACTGCAAACAGAAATAATAACACAAAAGGATTACGAAGAACTTCAAACAAAAGATGGAAACGTAATACCGTCAATTGAAAAAGATGTGTGGAAGGTAGCCGCAATTGACAGAACGTTTGGAACAGGCAAGTCAACAATTGGATTCTTGAAAAACTTTGGTGCATCAATTGGTGCCTTTGGTTCCACACAAGGCTTTCATGAAAATGACATGATAATTATAGGATCCAATGAGAAGGACATGGCATTTGCTGCAAATAGCTTAGTTGAGATGCAAGGAGGTGTACTAGCAGTAAAAGATGAAAAAATCATAGCCAAATTTGCACTTCCATTTGCTGGTTTGATATCAATTTTACCATTTGAGAGTGCACTTTTGGAATATTCGGAACTAAATTCGAAAATTGTTGACGCAGGCTGCAAGTTTAAAAATCCATATCTAATTCCACTCTTTCTCCCTTTTCTTGCCTTACCAGAGATACGAATTCTACACAGTGGAATTGTAGATGTCAAAAAAAGAACCTACTTGGATATTCTAAATCAATAAGGTTTTAAAAGGGGCACCTAACTATCAGAAAAACAGGTAATTAATTTTGGCTTCAATTCAACAAACTCCACAAGGTCCAGTGCTAGTGTTAAAAGAAAGTGCACTCAGGCAAAAAGACAGAGACGCCCAAAAAAACAATATTGCAGCTGCAAAGCTTGTTGCAGAGCTTGTACGCACAAGTCTTGGTCCGCGAGGAATGGACAAGATGCTTGTGGACTCTCTTGGTGATGTAACCATAACAAATGATGGTGCAACAATTCTAAAAGAAATTGATGTTCAACATCCAGCTGCAAAAATGATGGTAGAAATTTCAAAGACAGTGGATAACGAGGTAGGTGATGGAACAACCTCTTCAGTTGTATTTGCTGGCTCACTTTTGGCAAAAGCAGAGGAGCTTTTGGATAAAGATGTTCATGCTACGGTAATAATTGACGGATATCAGGCTGCAGCTGATAAGGCCCTTTCTCTTCTTGCAGAGCTTGCCAAGTCTGTAGATCCAGAGGAAAAAGAAATTCTTCTTAAAATAGCAAAAACAAGCATGGAATCAAAACTTGTATCTGAAGACAGCACCATGCTCTCAAAACTTGTTGTAGATGCTATATTACAAGTATCAGAAAAACAGGGCGAGTCCAATAAGGTAGACTTGGATAATATAAAAGTGGAAAAGAAGGCAGGTGGCTCCATTAGAAATACCTCACTCATAAAAGGCATTGTCTTGGACAAGGAGGTAGTTCATAGTGGGATGCCAACCAAAATAGAAAAGGCAAAGATCGCACTTGTCAATGCTCCACTTGAAATCGAAAAAACGGAGATGAGTGCAGAAATTAGGATAACTGATCCGACGCAAATGCAGATGTTTCTTGAAGAAGAAAACAGAATGCTAAAAGCTATGGTTGATAAAATAAGTGAAGTTGGTGCAAACGTTCTGATTTGTCAAAAAGGTATTGATGATATAGCTCAACATTATCTAGCCAAGGCAGGAATACTTGCTGTCAGAAGAGTGAAAGAAAGTGACATGACAAAGCTTACAAAAGCAACAGGTGGAAGAATCAGCACAAACCTTGACGATCTTACATCAAAAGATCTTGGCTCTGCAGAACATGTAGAACAAAGAAAGGTAGAGACAGACAAGTGGGTGTTTATAGAGGGATGCAGAAATCCCCGTGCAGTTACACTTCTAATAAGAGGAGGTTCACAAAGAGTAGTTGATGAGGCTGATAGATCGCTTCATGATGCCTTAATGGTTGTCAAAGATGTAATTGAAAAACCTGCAGTTGTTGCAGGTGGAGGTGCGCCAGAGGAATATCTTGCTTCAGGTCTTAAAGACTGGGCAGACCGATTTGAAGGGAGAGAACAACTTGCAATCAAAAAGTTTGCAGAAGCCTTGGAAATCATTCCTCTTACAATTGCAGAAAACGCTGGAATGGATCCAATAGATACAATGGTTACACTGAGAGCAAAACAGTCTCAGGGTAAAAAGTGGACGGGAATTGATGCACGAAACACTCGCATAGCAGATATGTATTCACTTGACATCATAGAACCAGTAGCAGTAAAAGAACAGATAATAAAATCTGCAACAGAAGCGGCATGCATGATTTTAAGAATTGATGACGTGATTGCCTCATCCGGTGCAAAGGGCGGAGGAGGACATGCACCTCATCCTCCAATGGGCTAAAAGCTTCTCATGTTAGAGCAGCTGCAGAACCTTAACATCGTTGGCTCTGTGGTTGTTTTAAACGATTTTTTTCTAGATCGGATAGTAAAGATACAAGATATATCAAGACTGTATGAGCTAATTTCAAAAAAAAGCCAGCTTGGTGGTAGCATAAGAGGGATTCCACAAACAGATCTAAAAGGTGGAAATGCAACAAATATTGCATATGCGCTTGCACGGCTTGGTGCACCAGTTTCACTAATTACAGTTTCTGATAGGACAAGCTCGCGCATTCTACAAGATACATTTTCTGAATTTCAAAATGCGACTTTGTTTCTAATCGATGGGAAACCTGGGAGAACCGTTTCTCTCGAATTTAATAACAAAGGCCATATCGTGAACATAATGTTGTCTGACATTGGAGATAATGAAAACTTTGGACCAGAGAAACTAGGACAAAAAGAACAAAGTGCAATTCAGAATGCTGACGCAATTATAGTTGCTAACTGGGCAAGCAATGAAAAGGGCACGGATCTTTCCAAGTTTGTATTTGAAAAATCCACCAAATCCCTTCATTTTCTTGATCCTGCAGACATTCAATCTAGGTCAGGAGAGTTTAAGGAAGCAGTAAGTGAGCTTGCTTCAAACCTGGACTCCTTATGTCTTAATGAGAATGAATGCAATATACTCTTGAAACAGTTTGGTCTTGGAGACATCTCAGATAACGATGAAACCAAAAGACTAGTTTCTAGACTTTCAGAAAAAACATCTGTAGCAATAGATCTACATACCTCCTTTGGGGCTTTTTGGTCAAACGGTAAAGAAGTAGAATTTGTAAAATCCCTTCCTACCGAAGTAAGATTTGTTACAGGAGCAGGCGATGTTTGGGACGCTGCAAACATTTTGGGATATCTTGGGGGTCTTGAGCCAAAAGAAAGACTACTTTTTGCAAACGCTGCATCTTCACTTTATGTGAGAAATTCAAATGGTATACCGCCAACTGTGCAAGAAGTATTGTCTTTAGCTACTGCGGTTCTATAGTTGCAGGTGGTTTGCTTGAAATGACATAGCTGACCCACGTTACATCTTCTACCTCATTTGTAATTCTATTGCTTATTTTTTCTAGAATCTCTGCAGGAAGTCTTGTCCAATCTGCTGTCATTGCATCTATAGAATCTACTACACGCACAGTAACAATATGTCCATACTTTCTTTCGTCACCAACTACACCAACTGCCTTGTCATCCCCTATTGCTGCATACGCTTGCCACACTTTGTTGTACCACCCAGCTGCAATAAGCTCGTCTTCAACAATTTTGCTTGCAAGCTTGCAAATCTGCAATTTCTTTTGTGTGATCTCCCCAATTATCCTGACTGCAAGCCCAGGTCCCGGAAATGGATGTCGGTTTAGCAGTTTGTCTGGTACTCCAAGCACCTTTGCGACCTTTCGCACTTCATCTTTGTAGAGAAAACGTAATGGCTCTAGTACTTGTAGACTAAGCCAAGAAGGAAGCCCCCCAACGTTGTGGTGTGTTTTTATCACGGCAGCCGGCCCCTTTGAGACACCACTCTCAATTACATCTGGATAAAGAGTTCCTTGAGCAAGCCATTTGAAAGGACCGTTTTTTTCAGCAAACTCTGTAAATATCTGTATGAATTCCTCGCCAACAACCTTTCTTTTCTGTTCAGGATCCTTTATTCCCTTTAGCTTTGAAAGAAACCGCTCCTTTGCATCTATGCGTGTAAAGTTTACTGCAAAATTGTTTTTGAACATGTTCTCTACCTCATTTTCTTCGTTTAATCTCAAAAGACCATTATCAACAAAGACACACTTGAGTCTCTTTCCTATTGCTTTTTGAATCAAAAGTGCTGCTACTGTAGAGTCTATCCCACCACTTATACCACACAGAACATTTCCTTCTATTTTTGAGATTTCATTTACAGTTGTTTCTATGAAATTTTGCATTGTCCACTCCTGTTTTGCACCACAGATGTTTATTGCAAAGTTCTTCAAAATTTCTGTGCCTCTTTCCGTATGAACTACTTCAGGGTGGAACTGTATTCCATAGATCATCTTTTGTCTGTTTGCTATAGCTGCTGCGCGTGAGCTTTCTGTATGACCTATAATTTCAAAACCATTTGGAATTTTTTCTGCAGCGTCTCCGTGACTCATCCACGCTCTTATGGATTTTCCCACACCATTAAACAGATCAGAGTCGTTGTCCACCGTGAGAGATGAAGAACCATACTCCTTGTTTGCACGTTTTACTTTTCCACCAAAATTGTTTACGATCAATTGATGACCGTAGCAAATTCCCAAAACTGGCAGCCCAAGATCAAATATTTCACTATTTGGCTTCGGTGAATCACTATTATAGACACTAGCAGGACCACCTGAAAAGATTATTCCTTTTGGATTTAGTTTTTTTAGTTCCTCAAGCGATATGTCATAGGGTACTAGCTCTGCGTATACAGAAAACTCACGAACTCTTCTGCAGATTAGATGACTGTACTGCGATCCAAAGTCTACAACAACTATTTTATCCATAACTTCACTTTTTAGAATTCTCAATCATGCGGGAAAATGACCACGCTGCTGTGTTTATTATTTCATTTACTCGCTCCCTCTCACGATAGTTTTTAATCAAAATCTCTCTGATTGTATTTCCATCCTTGTTTATTATGCAATTTATCACTGAATTAGGATCTATCTTTCCATTCTGAACATCCACGTTGTCCTTGCTTTCCATCCCACCTATTATTCTGTCAAGGAAAAATGATTTGAAGGGATGTGTTTCTACATCTAGTTTTATGTCTTGTGATGGGACAATGATAACTTCATTTGAAGTGACACGTGCATTTGCAATAACTGCATTATCTCCACTTCTTCTGATTGGTATTACAGTGTCCTTGTCTGGATTAGATATCAAAGAAGATGCTTTGTTAAAGCTTGATTGTTTGATAATTGAATCTAAAATTGTTAGGTTACCTTTCAATCTCTCCAGCTCAATTTGACGTTTTTCAATTTCTTCAGCAATCCACTCTTTTAACTCTAAAATGTCACGAATCTGCTTTTCAGAATAATCCATGTTTTTTTTAATGTTATAAGGATAATAAATATTAAAACAATCCTAGCTTGAGATAATCTTCTCAAGATCGGCAAAACCTATCTTACTGAACCCTTTGATTGGTTTTGAGGTGGTGTATAGTTTGGATTTGTCCTTTGAGGCAAGCCACTCCAAAAGCTTCTTGCCACGTCGCAACTTTTTTAGCTTAATATGTTTATCATAAATTTTTTCTTTTGAGTATCTTCCTATTTTAGTTCCAAAATCCATTCCAAACAAAACTATTTTTTTTGCTCCAAAATAGTTGGCAAGAAACACACACCTATCACCGTCAGTAAATCCGCCAAAATTATGAATTTTCCCAAAAGATCTTCCTTCTGTTGTCCCTATACAAGACTTGAACTCAGAAGCAAGATGCAATTTTTCTATGTTGTCCCCATGGGAATGTACTACCATGATAGTATTGCTTTTACCTGCCTTTTTTAAAAATTTCTGATCCCCATCAAGATCGGTAACTACAATGTCAGGCTTTATCTTATTTTCAATCAAGGCTTTAGTTGCTCCATCAGCAACAATCTTGGTTATGTTTTTGTATTTTTTTAATACATGCATGCAAGAAACAAGAGAGGAACCAGCACCCACAACAAACACAGTTTGATTTTTGATCTTTTTTTCTAACCTTTTAATTGGAAACTGTTTTTTCAAAATGGAGTTTAAAACCTTTGCAGCCTTTAGATCTTTTTTTCTGCTGTATCTGAATTCTTTCAAAATTAGAGAGTATTTTTTTCCCCATCCTTTCATAATCATGTAAATCTAAATGTACAGGGGGTCAATCATAAACCATGTGAGTAGGCTAGGTTCAGTTTCTGTAGGAAATTCTAATCCTGTAAGAATAATGGGAGTAATAAACGTCAGTCCAGAATCATTTTTTAAAAAATCTGTGATCACAGAAAAAGAAAAGATAGCTAGTACTGCAAGAAAAATGGAAGAGGAGGGAGCAAATTTTGTAGACATAGGAGGCATGTCCACCGCTCCATACTTGAATACAATAGTATCAGAAAAAATAGAGGCCGAACGAGTAACTAACGCAATCAAGATAATCCAAAAAGTATCTAACCTTCCAATTTCTGTGGACACATGCAGGGCAGAGGTTGCAAAAGCCGCACTTGAGCTTGGTGTGGATATAATTAACGATATCTCTGGGCTAAAGTACGATAAGGATATGCCAAAGGTTGTGGGGAGATATAGTCCATCACTTGTTCTATGTGCATTTAGCAAAAATTTGGTACGGGGAAATCAAGTACTGCAGACAAAAAATCTGTTACGACAAAGTCTTGCCATTGCTAAATCTGCAAACATTTCAAGCGAAAATATAGTGGTAGATCCCGCAATTGGCTTTTTTCGGAAAAAAGGAAAAAGCAAGTTTTTTACTAGAATAAATTCCGATTGGGTTCAAAGAGATCTTCTAATTCTACAAAATTTACGTTCACTCAAACTTGGGTGTCCAGTGCTTGTCTCAGTTTCACACAAATCATTTATTGGAAATTTACTGAAAATGAAAAATCCTAACGAAAGACTTTATGGTTCACTTGCAGCTGAGGCAGTTTCAGTCCTTAATGGTGCCAATATTATAAGAACTCATACTGTAAAAGCTACAAGAGAAGTGGTTTCTATTGCACAAAAATTATCACACAACTTCAGGAAAGGCTTATAACAGATTGTCATTCTAGACTAGAAGGTTTAGTTGGAAATACGGGATGGACTGACGTTTGACGATGTGCTCCTTGTTCCCAAACGCTCAAGTATAGCTACTAGATCACAGACCAACTTGCAAACCAAGCTTTCAAAAAACATCTCTCTTAACATTCCTATAATTAGCGCAAACATGGACACAGTAACCGAATCTACAATGGCAGTTGCGATGGCACGTGAGGGTGGGATTGGTATAATTCACAGGTTTCTTACAATCTTGGAGCAAGTAAACGAAGTACTCAAAGTCAAGCGTTCTGGAAGTGTAATGATAGAAAATCCCTACTTTATCAAACCAAACCAGACTGTCAAGGAGGCCATAAACTACATGCGGGAAAAGGAAGTTTCAGGTCTTTTAGTCACTGATCCTGATTCTAAGCTAGTTGGAATATTGACAAGACGTGATATCATGTTTGAATCAGAAGGCACAAAACTTGTGAAAGATGTAATGACAAGTGATGTTGTTACTGCTAAACTAGGAATCGGCGTATCGGAAGCAAAGGAAATTCTGCGGAAAAACAGAGTGGAAAAACTGCCTCTTGTAGATGAAAACGGACATGTAAAAGGATTGATAACAAGCAAGGATATCATAAACACAGACAACTATCCAGCCGCTTCAAAAGACAAAAAGGGAAGGCCTCTTGTTGGAGCTGCGGTAGGAGTCAAGGGTGATTTTATGGAAAGAACAGAAGCATTGCTTGATGCCGGCGCAGATGTTATTGTTGTTGATATAGCGCACGGTCATAGTGATAATGCGTTAAATACAGTTCGTCTGATCAAAAAGGCATTTCCAAACTGTGAGCTTGTAGCAGGTAATGTAGCAACGGCTCAAGGAACAGAGGACCTCATTAAGGCAGGTGTAGATGCTGTTAAAGTTGGGGTAGGCTCTGGCTCCATATGTATAACCAGAGTAATAACTGGCTCTGGAGTGCCACAACTTACTGCTGTTCTTGACTGTGCAAAAATTGGAAAAAAGTATGATGTGCCGATAATTTCTGATGGTGGAATAAGAAACTCTGGTGATGCAACAAAAGCACTGGCAGCAGGTGCCTCTACAGTTATGGTAGGCGGTATCCTTGGCGGAACAGATGAAAGCCCTGGCTCTCCTGTCATGAAAAACGGAAAGAAGTTTAAAATCTATAGAGGCATGGCTTCATTTTATGCTTCACTTGGCAGAAAGTCAAAAGAAACAGGAAGTGTATCAATAGGTGAAGATCTGAATGATTATGTTGCAGAAGGTGTAGAGGCAATGGTTCCTTACAAAGGAAGCGTAACAGATATCATAAAACAGCTTACTGGCGGAATTCGTTCTGGACTAAGCTATTGTGGTGCAAACAACATTCTACAGATGCAAGAAAATGCAGAATTCATTAAAATGACAAGTGCAGGTTTTGTGGAAAGCCAACCACACGACGTCGATTTGATGTAGTTCACTTTTAAATATGGTATCAGATCATCACACTCATTGTTAAGTAAAAAAACTGCAGTGGGTATTGGAATAGGCTGTTTCCTAATCATTTGGGGTTCGTATTTTCTAATTCTCTCATTTGGAAAGCAAACACTTCAAATTGATGAAACAATTGAAAGTGGCGAGAATACAGTTTACCAATTTGAGGTTCAGAATCACTTTCGCCAACTACTTAACGTTACAGGAAATTCATTTCATGTAAAAATAGAAACACCTTACGATGATCAGTCATTATATAAGGGTCTGGAGGTAGATGAAGATTTCAAAAATAAAGCAGATTTTGAGTGGTTTGCTCTCAAAGATGGTCAACATAGAATCGAAGTCACTAATACTGGCGATTCTGACGTTCAAGTAACCGGTTCTGTTGAATTTGTAAGCGGGTCACTAGAGTTTGCAAAACACATGTTGCCAATAATATCAGGCATCATAATTATTGGAATAAGTGCAGTCTTTTCAGTAAGAAAACCAAGGGGATTTTAGCTTAATTCTGCGCGTGGATATGAACCAAGTACTTTAAGAAACAATGTATTTTGTTTTATTTTTTCTAGCAAGTTCTGCACTGCTGACTCAGTTTCGTGTCCTTCAAAATCAACATAGAAATTGTATTCCCAAGGCGTACTTTTGGTAGGTCGAGATTCTATCTTTGTTAGATTTATTTTATTTGTGTTGAATTTTTCAAGAACACTGTAAAGTGAACCAGGAACATGTTTTATGGAAAATATTATTGAAGTCTTGTCCTTTGTTGTTTTTTCATGTTTTTTCTTTGCAAGAACTAGAAATCTAGTATAGTTATTTGTATTGTCTTCTATTCCCTCTTTTATTACGGGAACTTTGTAGATCTCTGCAGCCTTCTTACTTGCTATACATGCAGCATTCTTGCTTTTCAATTCAAGTAAAATTTTGACGCTTCCTGCAGTATCATATGTAGGCACCGACTTTATCTTGCGGTTTTGAATAAATTTCCTGCACTGTCCAAGTGCTTGTGGATGAGAGTACACTGTGTCAACTTTTTCTAATTCCTCAAACCCTATCAGGCAATGTCTGATCCTGAAGTATATCTCGCCCACAACGTTAAGGTTGGTTGATAAAAGAAGGTCATAGCTTTCACCTACGCTGCCCTCAAGAGAATTTTCAATTGGAAGAATAGCATAATCAGACTCAGCTTTTTCTGTGGATTCTAAAACATCGTAAAACGTAGGATGTGGAATAGTTTCAACCTTGTCTTTGAAAAAGTAGGATGCAGCTGCCTCGCTATAGGCACCTCTTTCTCCTTGGAATGCAACTCGAAGCATTGTTCTTACTTGGATCCTAGTTTTATAAAATCGCCGTTTCCAAACTTGTTTGAGAGCTTTCTTTCTTCTATATATCCACAGTCAACACATTTTACATTGCCACCAATCGGCACTACTTTACCAGCGCATTTGTTGCATTGTGTAAATAAAACTCCAAGCTCAGATTCGTTAATTGTGGCATGTATTGCTCCATTTAGATGGCTTATGACCCTTACCATTACAACGTCACTTACTCTTGCAATGATTCTTTTCTTTGCGCCTTTTGCTTGACAAATGCACTCAAGGCCAGAATGTGTTGGTTTGCCGTTTATGTACAGTATGGTAATTGCAAACATGTTATTCATCAAAGCAGCTACGCATCCTATCACTAAATCATTTACTTGTGGAACTGCTGGTGGCTTGAACTGATTAATTTTTGCAATGCGCTTGGTTTTATCAAATTCTTTTGTGCCAATTACAACTGAACGTATAGTATGACCATCATCAAAAGTATTGTTGCCAGTTTCAAACTCCTCGATGATCGCAACCTTATCACCTGGCAGACTTGGTTTTTCAGACAATGTGTCAATTTTGGAGTTGGTAATTATAATTGTTTATGAAACAATTCAGGAATTATTATAATGAATTGTAATACTAGTCTTAATACAGACACATTAAAAGTAATATCTTATGACCATTCTTAGCTGGCTTTCAAGAGAAGGTAAACTACTGCTAATTGCAAGAATAGTGAGGACTTTTGCATATGGTTTTTTGAGTATTGTTCTTGCAATTTATCTAAAGTTAATCGGATTTGATGAGATTCTAATTGGATTAGTTCTTAGTGCAACGCTAGTCAATAGTGTAATCTTTACACTCATAGCTAGCTTCTATGCTGACAAAATAGGTAGAAGAAAGGTTCTAATCATTTACGCATTTTTGATGTCAGTATCAGGTGTAATTTTTCTAGCAACTGATAATTATATTGCATTAATTGCGGCTGCACTTATGGGAACAATTAATGTAACTGGTTCAGAGACAGGAGCCTTTCTTTCTATAGAACAAGCAATATTGCCACAAACAGTCAAGGATCTCAAAAAAAGAACCACAATCTTTGCTATTTACAACATGGGCGGTACTTTTGCAATGTCGGTTGGAGTTTTATTGTCTGGCTTACCACAAATTCTTCAGCAGTCATATGGCTTGAATCAGGTTGAGTCTATCAAACCTCTCTTTCTTCTTTATAGTCTATTGGCAGTAGTAGTAATAGGAATCTATCTTCTACTATCAAAGAAGATAGAACTTGAATTAAACAATCAAGATGAAAAGAGAAAACCACCAGCACGGGTTTTATCCCAAAAATCGAGAGTAATTGTTGGTAAATTATCTGCGTTGATGGCAGTTGATTCGTTTGCAGGAGGTTTTGTAATTCAAAGCATTGTTGCCTACTGGTTTTTCACAAAATTTAATACAGATCTGTCAGGTTTGGCATTGATATTTTCAATTGCAGGAGTCCTCACAGCTTTCTCATTTATCGCAGCAACAAAAATTGCGTACAAAATAGGTCTTATCAATACAATGGTATTTACTCACATTTCATCAAACCTTTTGCTTATTCTAGTAGCTTTTGCACCCACGTTTCCAATTGCTCTTGGACTGTATCTTGCCAGAATGAGTTTATCTCAGATGGATGTGCCAACACGACAGTCGTATATTGTTGCAATAGTTCGAGAAGAAGAAAGAACTGCAGCTGCTGGCATTACAAACACATCAAGAAATATTGCCCAAGCAGTTAGTCCGTCAATTACTGGAGCTATAATTCAATCATTTTGGTTATCTGCACCGTTTGTTATAGGTGGATTATTGAAGATTGTATACGACCTTGGATTATACATTAATTTTAGAAAAATCAAACCTCCAGAAGAACAATAGAGTAGTAACAAAATTCATTTCTAGGAATAAATTGGAAAATTATAATTTCCTTTTAGTTATGCTATAATTGTTTATAGCCAATGGGGAATTTGCAGAAACCCTTCGATACTTTCATTGTTTAAGAGCTTGAGAAGCGCATTTGCTTGTGGTGTGGAAAGTACTGGCTTATGGAAATGGTTATCTGTCGATATTCTAGGGCATGCAACCTGAATGAAGGCATCAATTCCTTTCAGATTACCAAGTCTCTCCTCAGTTATGTCAGTAAGTGCAAAGAGCTGAACTTTTTTGCCTACCTTTTCAAACTCCTTTTTGAATTTCAGGGCAGTAGTTTTTGAAAACTGACCTTCTTTGAGACCAACTATGATTCCAAAGGTTTCTGCCTCCATCGCTTTGTATACTGCAAGAATTGATTTTTTTTGTAGTTTTTGAGCAAATTCAGTCACCTCTCTCATCTCATCAAAATATGGATCAAGGATGTATGTTGGCTTGCCTGTAGAAAGTGCTATTCCAGCAGCATGAAAAGTACTTTGGCCCAAAAACACATTTGCATCTACAACATCTTTTGTTTGTGATGTAGGATAGAATTCACATCCAAAGACCTGTCCATCATTTAGCTGTCCTTTTCCATCACCAATTTTAACCGTAATTCCACCTTCCTCTAAGATTTTTTTTACCTTTTCCATCTGTGGAAGATGCTGACTATCGGTTACAAGCGAGACAGTCTTTCCTGCAAGCTCAGTAACACACTTTCTTGCAACACTATCAAATGAAACATCATCAAAAGCATCCACAAGAACAACATTTTCACCAAAAGTAGGTATGTTTATAGTATGACCTATGTGAAAGAGTATCTCTGCTCCAAGTACTTTGGCACCATTGGTATTCATATCACATGTACCAAAACACGTATCAGCAAGTACATAGGCTGGAATACCAAACTTTTCCATTATTTTTGACGCCGTTTCTTGAACTTTAGGTAGTATACCATCTGGCCCATTCAATGCTACCGAAACTGGTTTTCTCTTTAGGATCTCATCAAAAATCCTTTTCTCATCTATTACTATCATTTATGTTCTAAAGCGCGATCGTTTTTAATTTAAACCAAGCGAAGCTACACAATATTTAATATCGTTTGACCTAACACCATGGCATGGCAATTGCATTTGTTCTAATAAATGCAGAACTTGGTGCAGAAAGCGAACTAGTAAACCAATTAAAAGCCATTGAGAATGTCAAGTACGTGTATGTTCTTTATGGCGCATATGACTTGGTAGTAAAAATAGAAGCACCAGATAGTGCTACACTTAAAAAAACTATCTCAAACAACATAAGACAACTCAAAAATGTGCGTTCTACACTCACAATGACGGTTATTGATGAAACCTAGCTCTGTTCTTCACATAGGTTTTGACGATACAGATTCAAGAAACGGCATGTGCACCACATTTCTTGCTTACAAGATTGTAGAATATCTGAAAAAAGAACGTACGAAGTTTTTGGATTATCCATATTTGATTAGATTCAACCCGAACATACCCTGGAAAACACGAGGAAACGGTGCAGTAGCGATAAAAATTAAAACTGACAGACCAGATACTATCAAGAAAAAAGTAGTTGAGTTTATCAAAAAATATTCTACAATAAAAGAAGGAGCAAATCCAGGTCTTGTGTTTTACCAGCAGGAAAAAATCCCAAAACAGTTCTCTGAATTTGGGCAACTTGCGTTATATCAATTGATAAGCAGAAATACGGCAAAAAAATTTGCCTCACAAAATGGACTGGAATCTGTTTACCTTGGTAATGGCCAAGGTTTGGTAGGTGCCATAGGAGCAATTGGATACTCTTTTGATGATCACACTTTTGAGCTAATCAGCTACAGAAGCGAATCTAACTTTGGAAAGAAAAGGGAAGTTTTCAAAGAAAGTGTAAAGAAAATGCAGGATATTACATACCCACGAACGTTTAACAGCTATGATGGAAAAAAAAACCGAGTTTTGATTGCACCCCATGGTCCAGATCCAGTATTTTTTGGTGTCCGTGGGGAGGATGTTGATGCTGTAATTAAAGGCGCGTCACTTGTCCAAGCTTCAGAAAAACTTGGTGGCTATATGGTGTTCAGATCAAATCAAGGCACTGGGGCTCATCTAAAAAATGAACTTGACGTACTTAATTTGAAACCATTTTCATCAGGAACTGTTACTGGAAAGATTGTCGATGAACCAAAAATCCAGTTAGGTGGACATGTTATTTTTTCTATAACTAAAAATGGTCAAAAAGTCAAATGTGCAGTATATCAGCCTACAGGCATAACCCAAATTGCCTCAAAGCTAATCCGAGGAGATTTGATAAAGGTAGGAGGTGGTGTGAGAAAAGCCTCGCTAAATCATCAACGAATTTTAAACGTGGAATTCCTCCAAGTTTTGGAGCTGCAAAAAAACCTAAAGATGGTAAATCCAATTTGCCACCGTTGCAACAAAAAGATGAAGTCAAAGGGCAAAAATCAAGGCTTTGAATGTGTAAAATGCAAAAAAATACTTTCACACAAAACATTGCAGGAAATTCCACGAGAAATTGAAAAACGCCTCTATATACCAGTTCTTTCTGCACATAGACATTTGACTCGACCCATACAAAGAATTGGAAAATTAAACAAAAAAATTGAATTTAATGATTCGAGAAAATGGTTTCATGTCTACTCAAACAGAAATAGCGGGGAGTAGATTTGAACTACTGATTTGCGGGTATCTCATCAGTGTTGATTATGAGCCCGCCGGGATGACTTTGCCCAAGTAGTCTGGCTTCCCCACCCCGCTAACTGAAAAGAAGTTTGGGGGTGATATATACGCTTTATCTGATTTTGGAAATAATTAATAAGATTTGAAAAGTGTTTCAGATGTGGATAAAAAAATAAGGATAATGGGAATTATAGCTGCAATTGCAGCTTCTATTGTAATTATAAACTTGCCTTCAAACCCAATTGTAATCCCAGAACCAACTACCAATGCAACAAAAACAAAATATGTAGAGATTATTGCAACAAATCTCCAGAAACCTTGGGCTATGGATTTTTCAGATACAAGAATTTTTTTCACAGAAAAAGTTGGTAGGATAAAAGTGATTGACTCAGATATTATGCTAGAAGAACCACTTGCAAACTTACGGGTAGCTGATGTGACTGATGGTGGTTTGCTTGGTCTTGCCTTACAC
>JBQTIK010000137.1:0-8331 GCA_052388195.1 Nitrososphaerota archaeon
GATGTACTTGATGCAGTAAACATTGCTAAAAAGGAAGCTACAAATATCATTTCCATTGTTAATATAATGACTTATTCGCTTGTACATAATTCATCTATTTCCATTTGACTAAATTGTGGACCAGAAATTGGTGTTGCAGCTACTAAGAGCTTTACTTCTCAACTTTCTATATTGTATAAAATAGCTGAAAGGCTGGGAGGTTTTAGTGACCTAGATTTAGATATGGTTTCTAAGCATATAACCACAATACTTTCTGACCATTCAAAGATTCAAAACGTTGCAAAAAAACTCAAGGGTGTTTCAGATATCTATGTTCTTGGACGGGGAGTACATTATCCCATTGCCTCGGAAGCTGCTCTTAAGCTTAAGGAGCTAACCTATGTTCATGCTGAAGGCATACCTGGAGGCGAACTAAAGCATGGTCCATTAGCACTCATGAATTCAAATGTCTACGTTATAATAATTAATCCAAATGATTCGACGCATATTGATACTTTGGCAAGCGCACATGAGATCAAAGCTCGTGGTGCAAAAATAATTGGAATCTCAGATAAACCAAGTGATGTATATGATTATTGGATTGAGATTCCATCAGTAAGTGAGATATTATTCCCTCTAATTGAGATAATTCCAATTCAGCTTCTTGCGTACTATTCCGCACTTGAAAAAGATACAGACCCAGATTATCCAAGAAATCTTGCAAAATCTGTTACTGTGAAGTAATTCGTTGATATTCTTTTTCTGTTAGCAAGAGAAGCTTTTCTGTATCAAGGCCCGTTTTTATCATACAGGCAATTGATGCACCACCTGCACCAGCACCTTCTTTCACAAACCCTTCTGCATAGGAACGTAGCCCACTAATTTTTGATTGACCCAACCTCAGTTTTGCAATAAGCACTGGAATATCGCAAATTTGTCGTACAGCATCTACAAGATTTGCAGTTTTATCGTCTACGATGTAAGAGGTTGTACCGATGACTGTATTTTTTTCATTAAAGCCTATGTTTTTTGCAAAAGCCAAAACTGCTGCCATTTGTGTGCCACCTGCCAGTATCACATTTGTAGATTCTGAGGCTGTACTTAGTATTCCTGCAACAGATGGAATCATAGGATCACCAACTTGGGCAACAACATTGTATGGATCTTTTGATTGGAGTCTTTTTAGTGCATTTTGTACAGTTTTATTTTTCAAATCTGTTGGATTTTGAGGCATGCTACTGCTTACTAGTGCCTGCATCCCAAGTCCTTTCAATACTGCAAGTGCAGTTGTAGTACCACCAGGAATACTTTCTCCTATTATAAGACAGTCTGTAGAAGAGCCTAGAGTTCTACCTACAATTCTTCCATACTCTACTGCTTTCCTTACTAACTCTTGTTCAAGTGCAGCTTCTTGCGCTATGTTTTTTCCAGGTTCTAAGCCAAGCTCCACACATGGAACCTTTGGAACAATTTTACTTCCTGCATTTACTACAAAGCATGGTATACTTGCAGCCTCAAGTGCAACTTTAGTTAGAAGAGCTGGGGTTGGTTTACCATCTGGTGTCATTGGTATAGTATCGATACTTTTGCAATAACCATACTTAAGAAATTCAGCATCAGCGGCTGGTGTAAATTTTAGCAGATCAGGATTTGCACCTGCAACTGTGATTCCTGATATCTCACAAGTAGCAGTATAAGAAATGACAAATGATAATACAAATTTTTTGTTTTTTGTTTTTTTTATAAAATCAACACCTTGATTGGTGTTTCCTAAAATCTCAATGTCTCGCACTAGTCATTCACTATTCATAAATTTCACGAACTCTTCTTCTGTTCTTGGTTGTAGAACAAAATTTGTCTTTTTTTCCATGCCTATTGTTGATGTAGGCCAACGCCCATAGTTATGACCCACATAAAGTTCAAGCGTATCATCCATCTTACTGATGACATCAAATAGACTGTGGTAAAGCTCTCTTGCACTTCCACCTGGAAGATCAACCCTTCCACAGTTTCCTACAAAAAGTGTGTCTCCTGAAAAAATTTTCCCCTTACCTACTAAACATATGCTGTCTTTTGAATGACCTGGAGTATGAAACACGGTAAGCTCTGACTTACCAAACTTTATTTTGTCACCATCAGATACTGCGATATCATGTTTTAGTATAGAGTCCTTATGCTGTATTATCTTTGCTTCTGTTGCCTTAGCCATATCCTCGTTTCCTATAGTATGGTCAAAATGATAGTGTGTGTTTACAATGTATTTTACTTTCAGATTATTTCTTTCTATGATTTGTAGTACATCCTGAAGATCCCAAGATGGATCTATAACTATCGCCTCACTTGTTTCTTCGTCTTCTAGAATGTAGGTAAAGTTCTGCATTCCACCTACTTCAAGCTGATGAATCTTCATAGTACACTGGCCTCAGCCTCTGGCGGTATACCAATCTTTTCGACTAAAATAGTTCCACACATATCCTTTCTTTTTGGCATGCCTACTTTCATTTTATGAAATGTTATTGTTACGTCTGCCTTTACACATTTGTCATTTACATTACCCGCATCTGGGTCAAGACCTGAAGGAATATCCAAAGCGAGCTTGAATGACTTTGATTTGTTTATGAGGTCTATCGCTGATGCATGTGGTTCTCTTATTTTTCCAGAAATTCCTGTTCCTAAAATTCCATCAACAATAATGTCCGCTTTTATATCTAGATCGCTAACATCAGATGCAATAATCAAATCTGCTGAATTCATTTTTTCAAGAATCTTCCAATTTGTCTGTGCTTCATCTGTTTTTATTTTATCTGGGCTTCCGAGCAATATTACCTTAACATCACAACCAAATCCAGCCAAATGCCTTGCTACAACAAATGCATCTCCACCATTATTTCCAACGCCTGCAAAGACCAGTGTTTTTTTTGAAGAAATATCAGGAAAGTTTTCTGCCAAATACCGTGCTGCAGCGGCACCTGCATTTTCCATCATGAATTTTCTTAAAAAGCCCATTTGGTGACCGTTCTCTTCTATCTGCATCATCTGTTTTACCGTTATATCCATATGATATCTCAAAAATATCTGGCAAATAAGGACTTGCAACTTTTTTGATTTTATTTATATCCCTTGTTATAGGGTGGTCGCTTATTGAGACAAAGTAGCTGAGGAAGGTGTATTCAGCTTTATCTATACAATAAATAATCTGAAAAAGCGTTTATACGAGTTATCTTCCATGTCTGGGTAATTTTCCTGCCAGGTTAAATTGTTCTTGTGTTTTCTTGTCTGCAAAACCATATTTCACGTTCAGATCATTGTTAACTTTCAGTAATTCATTTCTAGAAGTGGAGGCATTTTGGATGAATGCCTTTCTAGCTTCCTGTTCACTTCCACCATTATTCAGAACCTGAAACATTGCAGCCAGACCATCATTGGTCTTTTGTTCTGTAAAGTTAAACTGTTCCCAGAAAAGTCCTTGAAAAGTCTGGTTTATCTGGGAGACAAAACTGGCATATGCATTCCTTGGAGCGAAGGGATCAAGCGACGTAAACCAGCTGCCAAGGTCATTTTGAAGCTCCTTGTCAGCCAATGCACGCTGTTGGTCCAAGAATTTCTTGTTCTCCTCAATCTGCTTTAGTTTTTTTCCTTGTTCTGCCTGTCTTTTCTGAGTGATTTCTATATTTTTTAGAATTTTAGAAGCGATGGGATCATTTTTTATCTTGTCTCCAGAAACAGTCTTGAGTTGTAATTGGTTTTGTGTTTGTGTAGAGGGTATGCCCTTCACAAAAAACGTTGTACTTTTCAGACCCACTCCGTAGCCATCTTTCTGTGCCTTGACATTGACTATGTACTGTCCAGGCTGAAATGAGTTAGAAAACTCGTATCTGAATTTGCCACCCACATCAGTCTTTGTTCCTCCTGTGCCTGCTGCTGTACTGATGTTTACAAGAACGTTTGATACAGGTTTGCTAGCTTGATCGGTAACGGTTCCCTCGATGATTGGCCGTTCCTCAACGCCAATGCTACTTTTTTCTGACCTTACGGAAATGACCAGACTCCCCATGGGAATCGCAAGTGCATTGCTTGTGATTAATAATAAAGGAAGCACTAATGCTAGGAGCACTCTAGTTCTCATCACCTGCCAGTTTTTGTTTTGAATCTTAATAACAGGTATCAATTTTTTTGATCCGTTGGCAGTAGGAAGTTAGAGCAGACTAACAATCATACGCATGCTTAGAGGAATTATGAAAGTGGTGCGGGAGAAGGGATTTGAACCCTCGAAATCCTAAGATACTAGCCCCTCAAGCTAGCGCCTTTGGCCAGGCTGGGCGACTCCCGCATTATGCAAATACCCATGCATGGTTTTTATAAGCCTTGATTACTTTTTGAAAATATGCTAGTTCCTGTCAGATGTTTTACTTGTGGAAATTTAATTGCTGACAATTTTAAGGAATACCAAAACAGAGTGAAAAGTGGAGAAGATCCTGCAAAAGTTCTTGATTCCTTGGGATTCAAAAGATATTGCTGCCGAACTATGCTATTAACATCTGTAGAAACAATTCACCAAGTTATTCCGTTCTACGAAGCCATTAGAAGAAGACAGCAAGAAGTGCAATCTGAGCTAGAATAGGATGCCAAAGATCACTTCCGTAAGAGGAAGAATCCTCTATAACAGTAGGGGAGGTAAAACAATAGAAATCGATGTTGTTTCTGATAACTCACATCTTGGAAGGGTTTGTGCCCCATCTGGTGCAAGTGTTGGGAAACATGAGGCAATAAGTTTTCCAGAAAGCAAGCCTGAAAAGAGCTTGGATGTTCTTAATACAAATTCAAAAAAATTCATTGGTCTTGATCCTTCTGATTTAAAGACAGTTCACAATACAATAAAGGAGATTGATTCTACATCTAATTATTCCAAGATAGGCGGGGCGGTTGCTTTTGCCCTTACTATTGCATCTATAGATTCAGCATCAAAATCGCTTGGCATTCCATTTTTCAAGATTATATCTAAAGATCAGGATTTACGATTTCCTTTTCCACTTGGAAACATTTTGGGTGGAGGCGCACACGCTGGTCCAGGTACTCCAGACATTCAAGAGATTTTGGTATGTGCCACAGGTGCAAAGACGGTTTATGTTGCCATTGAAACCAACCTTGCAGTACATAAAGAACTGCGTAAGGTGCTTGAAAAACACGATCCAAGCTTTACAAATGGACGAGGTGATGAGGGAGGTTGGGCTCCTAAAGTAGATAACCAAAAAGCGCTAGATCTTTGTGCAAAGGCTTGTGAAAACCTTGGTTTTACGCTTGGTAAAGAGGTTTCTCTTGGTGTGGATTTTGCTTCTTCTACACAGTGGGATGAAAAGAAAAAAAAGTATGTCTATAATCGAGCTGGATTTGAAAATACCCCAGAAGAACAGCTAGAATTTGGTTCTGAAATAATAAAAAAGTACAAGCTTATTTACGCAGAAGATGTAGTGCATGAAGAAGCTTTTGATGAGATGGCTATTCTGACTTCAAAGTTTCCAAATGTTTTGATAACTGGTGATGATCTTGTGGTAACAAATACTGAGATACTCAAAAAGGCAGCTAAGCTAAAGTCTTGCAATGCCGCTATTCTAAAGGTAAACCAAGCAGGAAGTCTTTATGATGCATTGGAGTTTGCTGCGGAAGCTCACAAGAACAACATCAAATTAATCACGTCACACAGATCAGGAGAATCTATAGACTCACACATATCACATATTGGTATTGCGACAAAATCAAAGATGCTAAAAGTGGGGGTTGTAGGTGGAGAAAGAGTTGCCAAGCTCAATGAATTAATTCGTACTGCAGAGTATGATTTAATACGTGGTATGGCTGAGATTTAAAAACACAACATGAGTGAAAGTGAGCTTGAACGCATTGAAAAAAGCATCCTATCCACAGGAATAAGGGTAGGAACACCAGTTAAGACAAAATTCATGATGCCATTTATTACGAAATCAACTCCTGAGGGACTCTACATTATCGATATCAAAAAGACGCTATCGAGAATCCAGACCGCTGCCAAGTTCATAAATAGAGTAGAAATTGACAAAGTGATAATGTGTTCTGGAAGGGAATATGCAAATACTCCAATAGAGAAATTCTGCGAAGTGACGGGTGCAACCCCAATGCTTGGAAGGTTCATGCCAGGTACCCTTACAAATCCACTCTTGCCATATTACATAGAACCACACCTCGTAGTAGTTTCAGATCCCCAAACTGACGCACAGGCAGTTCTTGAAGCTACTAATGCAGGCATTCCAGTCATTGGCATATCAAATACTGATAATGTTACTTCCAAACTTGATCTGATCATACCAGCAAACAACAGGGGTAGAAAATCTTTGGCAACTGTTTATTGGCTCTTAGCAAGAGAGGTACTCATACAAAAAGATCAGCTAAAAGATGGTGAATCAATGAAGTATGAAATTGACGACTTTGAAACCAAAATAACAGAAGAGGAAACTGAATAATGCAGATAAGAACACCAGCTGTTGCTGGAATGTTCTATCCAAAAGAAAAAGAGGAATTGAGGACTGTAATACGTGATTGTTTTCTCCATTCTTTTGGACCAGAAAAAGTTCCTCCCACTGCTAATGATGAAAATATTCTTGGAGTAATTTGTCCTCATGCCGGATACATGTATTCTGGACCTATTGCAACAAATTCCTTTTACTCAATTTCTTCACAAAAACCAGAGCTTGTCATAATAGTTGGCCCTAATCATTGGGGTATTGGTTGCGGCGTTGCAGCAATGAAGGAAGCACAGTGGCAAACTCCGCTTGGAAATGTTGAGGTTGATACAGAATCTGCTATACAAATAAACAAAATTACCAAAGTTATCGAGTTGGACTTTTTTTCTCACACAAGGGATCATAGTCTAGAGGTGCAGGTACCTATTTTACAGGAAGTTTATTCACATAAGTTCAAAATCCTTCCTATAATTTTAATAAACCAAGATTACCAAACTGCAAAAGAAGTTGGTTCTGCAATAGCAAAAATCGCAAATGCCAAAAAAACCGTGATTATAGGTTCGTCTGACTTTACTCATTATGAGGAAAATAGCTATGCGCATAAACAAGATAAGATGTTGATTGAGCCTATCTTAGATTTGGATGTAGAAGGATTCTATAGAATTTTACAAGAAAATCAAATCAGCGCGTGTGGATATGGAGCGATTGCATCAACCATGGTAGCCTGTAAAGAGCTTGGAGCTAAAAAGGGTAGGCTATTAAAATATGCTACAAGTGGAGATGTAACAGGTGAGAAGAGTTCGGTGGTTGGATATGCATCGATTGTATTTTCATGAAATCTGTTGCTTCTGCGCCAGGTAAAGTAATTTTATTTGGTGAACATTTTGTTGTATATGGTATGAGGGCGTTACTTTGTTCCATAGATAAAAGAGTCACCGTTACTTCACAAACAACTAACGAGAAGAGGATCAAGATAAAATCTGATATGGGCCACATAGAAATAAGCAATGATTCGCTACCAATTACGAATGAATCTACGTCTGAATCAATGAAACCGTTTTTGTATATTATAAAAAAAACTCTTGAGAGATTCAAAAAAGATGTTGGAATTGAAATTAAAATAGAGTCTGAAATTCCACCTGGCATAGGTCTTGGATCATCGTCTGCTTGTTGCGTAGCAGCTACTGCATCAATCACTGCACTATTTGAAAAGCTTTCAAGAGAAGAGATCCTAAAACTTGCAATAGAGGCAGAGCGAACCATATTTGAAAACACTTCTGGAGCAGATTGCTCTGTTTGTACTTTTGGTGGTCTTATGGAGTATGACATTAAAAATGGTTTTAAAAAAATAAATTCAAAAGCTGACTTCGCACTTGTTATTGCGAATTCAGAACAAACTCACCAAACAAGCGAACTTGCTGAAAAGGTAAGAAGGTTCAGAGAAAATAATGAGGATCTCTTTGCGTTTCTATGTACACAAGAATCAGTCCTTGTTCAAAATGCACTTTTAGCACTAGAAAAAAACGACTTGCCTAGAGCTGGTTTGCTAATGTCTGAAAACCAAGCCCTTCTAGAACGAATAGGTGTTTCTACCGAAACATTGGATCTTCTGATAAAAGAGGCTAAAAAGACAGCCTATGGGGCAAAGATAACGGGTGCAGGCGGAGGCGGTTGCATAGTTGCACTTACAGACAAATCAAACTTGAATCAAACTCTTGCTAATTTAAAGAACTTTGGTGAATGTTTTCCTGCTAAAATAGACTATAGGGGTCTTTTAGATACTTTTTAAACCGACTGGCTTACTGTAAAAAATTATGATTTTGATAAAGCTTGGCGGTTCCATAGTAACGAATAAGCAAAA
>JBQTIK010000138.1:0-4354 GCA_052388195.1 Nitrososphaerota archaeon
CGATGTCATAATCCGAGTAATCTCTTGATTTTAGTTATGTTTATTGTTTTATTCAAAAATGCAGTATATCCTACACAAGACTAGTTTATGAGCAAAACTTCATCATATATGTATGATGCCTCGTTGAATGAGATATTGCAGTGCTAGAATAAAGTCGCGATCTGATATTTCCCCATCGGACCACCATTTTGCGTTATTTTTAATCCACTGTGGAATTTGCTGAGCTGATTCAGTTCCTACACTAGTTGTAACTACAATTATTTTTTGTTCTATTAGGTATTGTATGCCAGATGCAAAGCCTTTGTCATTAATAGAACCTTCTGACCACTCCATGGCATTGTTTCTTATCCATGACGGAATTATTATTTCTGGTTCTTTGGTTTCCATTTCAATGATTTTTTTTTCTCCAGAGGTTACAAAAAATGGCTCTGATTTGATTATCCTGCCGTCACTTGTAGAGCCAACTGCAACATACGGTTCTTTTTTGGTTTTAGTTGGCAACATATCGAGCCACTCAGTAAAACCAGTTTCATCTGTTTTTGCAGAATAAATCCAATTCTTGACTATGGTATTAGATAACGGATTGTTAGTGGCATCTGTTACATGGAACCGAATTTGTGCAGTTTCAGGGATGTAGATATTTTCTTGTATTACATGCTTTTCAGGAATTTGTTTCCAATCAGTTGTAAAAAAGAATCTTCCACTAACATAGATTTCTTCAAGATAGTAATGGTTTCCAGCTAGACCAAGCCAAGTGGTGTTGTCATCAAGTAAGACTCCTTTTTTGGCAGTAGAAATTTTTGTGTATAAATTGTCATAAGAATCTTGGAAGACAGCTATTTCTGAAGGCAGACTAAGGAAATTATATCTGTCTGTAGGATCTTTAATTTTTAATACAAGCGCGGCAGTCTCCTTTGAAGGCGGCAAATTAAACACATAAGCAGTGTAATTTGATGGAAGATAAGGGAAGTTTCCGTCAAATGAGGCAGTTACCAAGAGCTTTTCTTCTGAGAAAGTGATTGCCTTGGTTATAGCAAATTTTCCGTTCTTATCAGTTATTAGAGGATGCCTTGAATCTCCCATCATCAGAATAACGTTTCGGTTAACTAATGGAGTCCCAGAATCTGATTCCGTGAGGCTGCCATTTACCGTAATAAGAGAATCTTTGTTTGCAATGACGTAAGATGGCAATATATCAATAGAAATTTGAGATGATCTGACAGGTTCAATTTGGAAGGTCTTTTTGATTATGTTGTTGTTTGGATTGTCATACTGGTCTGGCAGTGTGTTATGATAATCTATGATAACTGTCATGTTATGTCCACCCCACTCGGCATCCCAGATTGGGCCAGAAGAGATTTTTACATTGTTTGAAGCACCTGGATTGACATTTCCAAGCTCTGCTATCTTTCGTAATTCTTCATCTATTAAAAAGCCAATCGTTACAACTTGCGCATAATATTCTGTTCTGTAAGTCCCACCATTGTATACATTCCCAAAGACTGTTACCTTATCTCCTGCTTGTGGATGTTCTGGATCTAGCCAGATATCGGTGATAACTATCTCAGCCTGTCCCCCCTCAATTGCGCTTGCTGGCAAGAAAAAAGATGTTATTAAAACTGTACAGCAGATTATAACTAATTTCAGAGCACCATGTCTTACCATTTTACATTCTTTCCAAAAATCCATGTGATAAACGCCGTGAATCTAAGTAAACTGTAAAGTGGTCTGTAGAAGAACACCATTAATGGTGCAAGATAAGCCAGTTTTAGATCTTGTTTTCGTGGAGATAGTATTCCAGCTGAAACAAGCACAAATATTTCAGATATCATGTAAATCATAAAAAACAGAGTAAGAAGATATACCAGTACATCTAGGTATTGGAATGTCAGAAAAGGAAACCAAACAAACCTTAGTACTAGAAAAACTTCATCCATTATCCACATATCATAAATAGACATTATTAATGCGGAGCGGTAACCTCTGGTCCAGAGTATATCCTTATGCTTGAGCAGTGTTGCCATCTGTCCATGTGACCACCGGATCCTTTGCCTCCACCAAGCTTTCCAGTTATTAGGGCAAAAGGTCCAAGATACACCATCTGTTGCAAATGCTAACCTTCCTCCAGATTTTCGTACTTTAACTGTCAAGTCAAAATCTTCAGTTATTGTGTCTTTGTCATACATACCTACACCACTAAAAATTTCTTTTCTAAATGCACCAAAGGCGCCAGAAATTATTAGTAGACTGTTTAGGATTGCGTTGTATCTTCTTCCCATTTCCATAGAGATAATATATTCATAGGCTTGAAGTTTGGTTAGAAGATTCTGTACACCATTATCTCCACTTATTATCCTCACATTTCCTGAGACAGCTATAACTTGTTTGTCTTCGAAATACTTTGCTATCTCATCTAAAGATTTTCTTTCAATGATTGTATCCCCATCTATGCTCATCAGAATATCACCTGTTGCATAAGCTGCGCCGTAATTCAACGCCGCCGCCTTTGAACCAGACGCTTGTTCACGGCGAATAAGTTTGATTAATTTTTTCTGAGCAAATTCTTGTGCAATTTTGTATGTGTTATCGGTGGAACCATCATCAATTACTATGATTTCTTTATTTTGGTATGTTGCATCAATTGCAGCCTCCAGCGCATGTCTAATGCCGGCCTCTTCATTATGTGCAGGGATTAGTAATGAGATTTTGAAGTTTGGATGCAGGGTTGATCTTAACTTTCGCTTCTTTCTTTCTTTTAGATCATACAGTAAAAGAAACGTAGACTTGCCAAACGATCTAAAATAGTCAACTATGGTAGGAACAAGAAGGATTACAAACAAATCCCATAAGGAGAGGGAGTTCAACCAGAGAAAGAATCCTTCTATTGAAATTGTCATTAATTATCACCAATGCAAGTCATATGATATTGTTGCATCAATACAGGTTAATTATATAGGATTTCTACAGGTATGAATAAAAAGCGCAAAAGAACCTGACTAGATGATGGAAAAGATTGTTGTTGATACCAGCATTATAATAGACGGTGAAATTGCCAAGCTAATTGAGGCTGGAAGCCTAAAAGATTGTGAGATAATTATTCCAGTTGCGGTACTTGATGAGCTGCAGTCTCAAGCTTCACGTAGCAAAGAATATGGCTTTGTTGGTCTAGAGGAGATAAAAAAAATACGTCAGCTCTCTGAGAAATACAACATTACGATAAGATTTGAAGGCGAAAGACCCAGCATGGAAGACATCAGACTTGCAAGTCATGGTCGTATTGATGCAATAATAAAAGACATTGCAAAGAAAAATAGTGCGACTTTTTACACTGCTGATTATGTGCAAGCACTTGTTGCAGAGGCAGAAGGGGTAAAGACTAGCTATTCAAAGCCTGATGTCAAGACCACAAATCTAGAGTTTGAAAGGTTTTTTGATCCTCAGACAATGAGTGTACATCTAAAAGAGGGCACGAAACCCATGGTAAAGCGAGGAAAGCCGGGGGCCTTTACACTTGTAGAAATTGAAGATACAATTCTCACAAAGAACTACCTAAGCTCTATAACAACACAGATTCTTGAGGCGTCTCGAGTTAACCAAGCTGGTGCGATCGAAATTTCAAAACCAGGTGCACTTGTTATTCAGTATAAAGACTTTAGAATAGCAATAACTCACCCACCCTTTTCAGATAACTATGAAATTACCATAGTACATCCAATAGTGAAACTTTCAATGGATCAGTACAAGATATCAGAAAAGCTGATGACAAGATTTTCTGAAAAAGCTGAAGGCATCCTTATCTCAGGACCACCAGGGTCTGGAAAAAGCACTTTTGCTTCTAGTCTTGCTGACTTTTATTCACAAAAAGGAAAGATTGTCAAAACCTTTGAATCGCCAAGAGATCTTCAAGTTGGTGATAAGATTACGCAGTATACGCAGCTTGATGGCAGCTTTGAAAATTCTGCAGACATTTTGTTGTTAGTAAGACCAGACTACACCATCTTTGATGAAGTAAGAAGGTTTCGTGATTTCCAAGTCTTTGCAGATTTGAGGTTGGCAGGTGTTGGCATGGTAGGAGTCGTTCATGCTAACGCTCCACTTGATGCCATTCAAAGATTCATAGGAAAAGTAGACCTTGGTATGATTCCTCACATTTTAGACACAGTTGTATTTGTAAAGAGCGGAGATATTGCGCAAGTATACGAGCTTGACTTTAAAGTGAAAGTGCCAACTGGTATGACAGAGCAGGATCTTGCAAGGCCTGTTATTGCAGTGCTAAACTTTGAGAATCGAACCTTGGAATACGAGATCTATACATACGGTGAGGATAACGTTGTCATCCCAATCTCAAAAGATG
>JBQTIK010000139.1:0-3090 GCA_052388195.1 Nitrososphaerota archaeon
TCATTTGATTCAAGCTGCAACATATTTAGGATTTACTTTTCTATTCGGAAGCATAGGTGTTCTTTTTTGTCATGATCGCCATTCAAATTATTCTGTTCACCTTTTGAAATTAAGATGGGCATGGTTTAATTTGGTACCCACATATCTGTGAGGGGGGGGGGGATAAGAATTTAAGATTATGTAAGTTTGTAAAATTACATACAGTAATTCTTTTCTAAAAAATTAGATTCAAACTATTTAAATAAAAAAATCAGGACGCCAGGTAAGGGATTCGAACCCCTGAGTGCAGAAGCACAACCGCTACCTTGTTTGGATCTCGAGGCGGTCGCCGTACCACTTGGCTAACCTGGCAACTGCAAGATTTCCTTTGTTCGTTAATAAATAGAATTAGAGTTAGGATAGTTGATATATAATAAAGGATATAAAGTAGACTATTTATTATAAAGATCAGTAAATGGAGACAATCTCACAAAAGACAGTCTCAATTGAGTTTGAAGGTAGAAAGTATGTAATACAAGGCGATATCACACTGCACGATTTTTTGTCAAACTTGGGTCTTTCTAGCAAAAACCCGATCACTTTAAAATCAACAAAAGAAGGCGGTCTTGTCTTGATCGTAAAGTAGTGTACAAATTGATAATAGATAGTTTATTATTGATAGCCTCCTTCTTAATATGAGAACTAGTAGTGAAATAGTAAAATGCCAAAATTTCGAGTTTCCATAACAATTGACAGCAAAATAGCAAAGGAAATTGAAGATTATTACAGAGAAAAAGTCAAGACTGCGGCTGAAAAAGGCGAAGACATTCCAAAGCTTTCAAACATTTATGAAGAAATAATTGAGCGGGGCTGGGAAGCAAAATCCGGGCTTCGCAAGAAATAGGAAAAGCAAAAATCTCCTAACAATAACAACATTTTGTGGGTTTAGACCTAAAGCCTCTTGTTGTACGAGAAAAAACAAACCTGGAATCGTTTGCATCCAAAGTAATTGCAATAGATGCATACAACGCAATTTATCAATTTCTGGCAATAATTCGTGGTCCAGAAGGATTGCCACTGACTGATTCCAAAGGAAAAATTACAAGTCACATTAGCGGTTTATTTTATAGAAATCTAAACTTTCTTTCTCTTGGAATAAAACCAGTTTATGTCTTTGATGGCAGGCCGCCTTCTTTAAAGTCAGCAGAAATAGAAAGAAGAAAGCAGATAAAAAAAGATGCAACAATAAAGTTTGAAAAAGCTCTAACAGAGGGCAAGTACGAAGAAGCAAGAAAGTACGCCCAACAAACATCTGTCATGCGTGATGAAATGGTTGAAGACTCGAAATATCTTCTTGGATTATTTGGAATACCTGTAATAGAAGCACCATCAGAGGGTGAGGCCACTGCAGCAAATCTTACCCTCACTGGCCAAGCATATGCATCTGCAAGCCAGGATTTTGATTCACTGTTATTTGGGACAAAAAAACTGGTTAGAAACTTTACAAATAGTGGAAAAAGAAAGCTTCCAAACAGAAACACTACAATAGAGATAGAACCTGAAATAATTGATCTTCAAAAAAGCCTAGATGACCTTGGCATAACACGACAACAGCTTGTAGATGTTGGAATCTTAATTGGTACTGATTTTAATCCCAATGGCTTTGAAAGAATAGGTCCAAAAACGGCACTCAAGGCAATTAAAGAATATGAAATATTGGAAAACATTCCGCAAATTCAGGACAAGCTAGAAGAGATAGACTACAAACAAATCCGCCAGATCTTTTTGGAACCAAAAGTTGCCAGCGTATCTAAGATAGAATTTGATGAGATTAATTTTCAAGCAATTACAAGCTACTTGACATCTGAACGAAGCTTTTCACTTGACAGAGTAGAGACGTCACTTAACAGACTAAAAAAAGCAAAAGAAAGAAAGAGTCACACCCTTGAACAGTGGTTTAACTAAAGAGATCAGCTGTCCTTATTTTTCAGTTCGATTGACAAGATCTTTTTGATCTCGCCTACGGCGTTGTTCAAATTAACCGTATTTGGCACAACGGTAACTAAGATACCTTTCTCTATTGATGTAGACACAGTAGTGTGATCCCGAAATTCATCAATGGTCAGCCTAAGACCGCCTAGAAGTTTATCAAAACCTACAATGCCATAACGCAGGGCAATTAAACTTGCAATTTCTACCAAGTCGGAAAGAGTCACCAAGGTTTTCGTTGGATCTGTTACGAGATATTCTATAATGTCCCCATTTTTTTCTATAACCATTACCGCACAGCTTGTTACACTACCTGCTTCCAAGATCTTGTCTCTTAGTTCCTTAATTTCCATGACTCCACTGGACCGATTCTTCTATTAATACGGTAGCGTAAAATCTTAGACAACTTCAAATCAATCTTTGGTAACGTAGATGAGGTAAAACAATCTGCGGTATTTCCTCTCATGCCCACAACTACGGAGAAACACTTTCTCTCAATAACTAAAGCAAAAATTGTCTACTTCTGTCTAGTTTGCAGGTATGATTTTCTTACGCTTTTCCTCTATTCTTTTTTCAGACTCTAATCGCTCAAGCTTGTATTCTTTCAAGTCTACAAACTTGATTATCTGACTTAACACTGGATGCACTTTTTTTATTGCCTTGAACATACTTTGACTTACCTTTCTATAATCTGGATGTCCTTGTGGAACAGTTCTAAGCTCAACCAAGTGCGTTGCTTCCCTAAGATTTAGCCGCATAAAGTATGGATAGTTGTATGCAAAGTTTACAACATACTGAGCTTGCTCTGGCATTTTTGGTTTTATGAGCTCAAAGACTTCCTTTGATTTGTACATGCAATCACAAAAGTCTTTTCCTATTCCAAGAGCAGAAATTTCGCTTGGCACAGAAAATCCATGATCTGTTGTAAGCAGCTGCCTTTCCAAAGTTAATGCTCTATGTCTATGAAAATCGCGGAACATTCCAAAGTTTGTCAGAAAATCAAAAGTATATTCTGTCATTTCAAATGCACGGGGAGGTCTATGCCTTCTATTTTGGCGAAGCTCTGCAAGTGATTTTATTATCTTTTTTCTAGTAGCAGGACACATTTTCCTTACTTCTCCA
>JBQTIK010000140.1:0-6160 GCA_052388195.1 Nitrososphaerota archaeon
TTAATCTTTTATTCATCAGATCTCAATATAATAACATGCAGTGCCCGTGTTGCGTTGCTAAAATGGAGAAAGTGCAAGAGCTTGAAAATAGCTACCTTATGAAATGCACACAGTGTGGTTTAAGCGATACTAGATTAAAGTGATGAATTTACTTTATTTTCTATCTTGAATAGCTGTAGCATGAGCAGATCTAGCGCTTTTTTAAGATGGTCAAATTCGTTTAGGGAGTGCATCTGGCTCTCAACAAGCGTCCTTAGCACTTGAACAACTGACTTTTGAAAGTTGTCTGTTGCTGAGACCTCAAGGGCATTTAATCTTGAAAGCATTATATCCAGTTCTTTTTTTGCCTTTTGATCTTTAGACTCGGGATCTGACACAGTGAGTATTTTTTGCCATGATATATGAAGATAAAGTTAAAGCATATACGGTAAAAGCAGATTTTGTGATCGATGAAAGACTTGATGCATTAAACATCATACTGCCAAGTCCCCCAAAGCCTGCAGGTTCCTATGTACCCGTAGTAATAACTGGTAAGCTTGTATTTGTGTCTGGCCAGATTCCAATAAAAGATGGCAAGGTAATCTATGCCGGCAAAGTATCAAAGGACCTATCAGTTGAAGATGCTCAAAAGGCTGCCAGACTTTGCGTAATAAACGCACTTGCTCAGCTTAAAACTGAACTTGGAAGTCTAGACAGAATTTCTAAAATTGTTCGAGTATCAGGATTTGTAAATTCACCTCCTGAATTTACAGACCAACCAAAAGTGATCAATGGTGCATCAGACTTGCTTTTTGAAATTTTTGGGCAAAGAGGTCAGCATACAAGAATTGCCGTGGGGGTTTCAAGTCTTCCACTAAATTCTGCTGTTGAAATTGATCTAATAGCAGAAATCAATTAAGTTTTGAATTAAATTTCTTTAGAAAGGTAGCTATCTTATCTTTTGGAATCACTGCACCACATGCCTTATCGTGTCCTCCACCGGAACCGCCAAGTTCAGTGGCAAGCACATTAACAATTTTCCCTAGATGAATCCTGCATGTTCTAGAACCACGTATTGAAACTGCATAGATTCCATTATCTTCTCTGAACTTGTATGACACACCAACATCTTTACCTGACATCCCTAAAACAAAGTTAACTACCATACTTGCACCAGAATCGGTGACTTCCATATATGCAAGATTTTTCATTGTCTTCATGTTTTCTTTTACTTTTTGAATTACACCAGAAATTCTTTCTGCTTGTATACGCGCAAACTCAAAGGCATTTGGTATATCATGAGGATACTTTGATTCACTTAGCTCGTCTACAAGGTAAAGAAGGTATTCACAGTCTTTTTGATGACTCACTATGGTAAATGTAAGAACTGTGGCCTCAAGGAGGGCAAACTGCCTATCATATTTCTGTAGAACTTTTGAGCCAAGTGGCCTGTCTTCCATATAGTCCGTTACAGCAGCACATGCAGCTATGAAGGCACTATGGTCGTTAAGCTTTGATTTAAAAGCATCATATACCTGAACTGTTGTGCATTCATCAATGTTATGAATTAGTTTGACTTTGAGTTTTCGTATCTGTTTTTTTATTTTTTCATCCAGATCATGATGGTCAATGTATGTTATTGAAACACGTTTTTTCCTAAGATCTGTTAAGAGATCCACAAATTGTTCTTGGTTTGTCTTGCTCAGTCCCAAATCACAGATGTAGAGAGTTTTTAGTGCATCGTTATTTCGTAGATGTTCAAGCTCATTCATTAAACCTGGGTAATCTACGAGCTTTGTTTCTCCACCAAATGCTTGCCGTATAAGTGATGCTGCACTTATGCCATCGGCATCTTCTTTATGAGATACACATACAACTTTAGTTCTTGCCATTGAATAATCAATGACGTTACCACCCTCATTTAAACTAAAAAACAATTAGACAGATTTCTTGGTTTTCATGTAAAGCCTAAACCTAGAAACAAGGTTTTGATGCCCTGCCACATCTTGCAAAACAACGCAGTACATATCATAAAACGATATTCCTAGCAGTCTTGCTTCTTTGTCAAGCTGACCTATCTCATCGAGGATCTTTGGGTCTGTTGATTGTACCACAAAATCATCAACGAGTTTTATGAAATCTCGTTCTAATTCTGTCATTTTCAATTTAACCTGAAAATTTATGCTATATGGAACAAAGTTGCTAGATTAGACAAACTGCTTAATTTTTTAATTAATTTCAGCTTTAGAGTGATTTTTGTTACGCATAATTTTAATATCCATTTTTTGAAGTTATAGGTATAGTGGAAACAAAAAACATTGGTCTTCGTAACATCGAAGTAGCTGATACAAAGATTTCTGCAATTGATGGTATAAATGGCAAACTGATCTACAGAGGATACGATGTTTTGGACTTGGTTAAAAAGTCAACCTATGAAGAAACTGCGTGCATGCTTCTAAATGATGATCTTCCATCAAAACACATGCTTTCTGAGTTCTTTGAGAAACTCGTAGCTGGACGTGAAATTCCATCAATTATAGAAAAAAATCTCAAAAATCTTCCCAAAACAGCAAATCCAATGGATGTACTACAGTCCTGTGTTGCCGAACTTGCTGTATATGATAAAGAAAAGTCTGACGATAGGACAACTAACTATCATAGTGCAATAGACCTAATTGCTAAGATACCTACGATTGTTGCTTATTGGGACAGAATTCGAAGCGGTAAGGAACCAGTAAGGCCCTCAAAGAAGCTAGATCATGCTGACAACTTTCTTTACATGTTGACAGGAAAAGAGTCCGATAAGGAATTGGCCCGAATTTTTGATATTTGCTTGATCTTGCATGCAGAACACAGCTTTAATGCCTCTACTTTTGCAGCAAGAGAGGTATCCTCAACCAAGGCTCACATGTACGCTGCAGTAAGTGCTGCAATTGGAGCACTAAGCGGCGAACTACACGGCGGCGCGAACTTTAAGGTAATGCAGATGCTTTTAGAGATTAAAACCGAAGATAGGGTAGAGTCTTGGATTAAAGAAAGACTTTCTCACGGTAAAAAAATAATGGGCATGGGCCATGCTGTGTACAAAACCTTTGATCCACGTGCTGAAGTGCTAAGAGAATTATCAAAACGATTATCAGAAAAGACAGGTGAACCTTGGTATAAGATTACAAAAAAAGTTGAAGAAGTGACAGCAGAAGAAATGAAAAAGATAAAAGGGTCTGATATTTTTCCAAATGTTGATCTGTATAGCGCATCGACTTACTACATGCTAAAAATTCCGCCTGATTTGAATACACCAATTTTTGCAATTTCTAGAGTAGCTGGTTGGACAGCTCATATTATAGAAGAAAAGTTTGCAGAGGCCGCACCAAAGCCAATGCTTTACAGGCCAAAGGCAGTGTATGTTGGAAAGTATTGTGGTCCTTCTGGTTGTGAATACATACCACTTGAAAAAAGACAGTAAAGATTAGTTTCTTGTTTCTAACCACTCTTTAGCTTTGATTTCAACGTCGTATTTGTGCAAGACTAGAAAGACCATTTCGTAGAAGGTAATTCCACGTTTTCGTGCTTCACCGTCTATCCATTTGAGACCATCTGCTAGCTCTTGATCATATTCAGAAAACTCAACCAGCTCATCCACCATGTTGGTAAAGAAGGAGTGTGGCTCCAGCATTAGTACAAGATTTTGATTTTGCTTATTCAGTCCGGCATTCAAAATATATAGACAATCGACTCCTTTTTGGTTGACATATGGAACATGTCTATTTTTGCGATGGAGATCAGAAACGAATCTCATGGGCAATTCAAAATGATAACTCCAAAGTGGAGCAGTTCAGAGATCAAGCAGATATCTATCTTGACAAAGTTTCAAACATGCAATCTAAATACATTGCACTTCATGCTGGGATCTTTTGGTGCATTGGAAGATTTATAATAAAAAATGGCGACACTGTTAAAGTCATGCTTGATTCAAAGCCAATGTTTGAACATTTAGCTGGTAATAATACCAACACTGATTCATTTATTGAAATGAGAACCAGTTTTCTAAATCAGCTGATCAATCAACGAAAGCTGGTTGTACGCTACGAGTTAATTGAACCACAGCAGAATATTGCCACCAGACTTCTATTGTCTTAGCATGATGCCAATATCCATTAGGTTTGTGTGAGTAGGCCCGGTAAACATCAAGCCATTATGTTTTTTCAGAAAACTGTATGAATTGTTGTTTTGCAAAAACTCCTGAATGTCTTTGAGATTAGATTCAGAATTACTCATAATTGCACCACACGCACCTGTATTTCCATCCTTACCATCTGTGCCCAAGGATGCAATTGTAATTTTCTGTGGTATTTTTTGAATTTCTTTTAATACGTAAAGAACTAGTTCCTGATTTCGGCCGCCTTTGCCCGTACCAGTTACCTTTACTGTTGTCTCTCCACCAAAAATAAGACACGATTTGGGTTGCTTTGGCATGGCTTTTACCAATTTTTTTGCAACATTTTTTACATCACCGTTTATAGGGTAAAAAAGTTTTGTTTTCAAACCAAAACTGTTGGCTTTTTTTACCATTGCCTTTAGACAGTTTTTGTTTGTAGCAATTACGTAATTTTTTATTTTAGAGTGTTTTGGTGTCTCCTCTATTTTTTTGTATATGCCAAGGTTAATCCTTTGTAAGACATTTCTAGGAATAATTTTCATTAGATTATATTTTTTTAGTGTGTTTTTTGCATCACGAAAAGTTGTTTCGTCATAGTATGTTAAACCAGATGCGATAGATGAGAGATTATCACCGACAACATCCGACATTATAAAAGAGATTGCATCACAGACGAGGTATTCAAGTATTTTTCCGCCTTTTATTTTAGAAAGATGTTTTCTAATGCAGTTAATTTCATGTATGTTCGCACCAGATTTGAGTAAAAGATTCGTAATTAGTTTTTTGTCATTAAGAGTTATTCCATCTGGTAATGCAACAAGCGATGAACTGCCACCAGATATTAGAAAAATTATGAAATCTGTTCTATTCCTCTCTTTTAAAAATTTTATAATCGTTTTTGCGGCATGAATACTTTGTTTGTTTGGAAGTGGATGTCCACCATGAAGAATTTTAAATTTTTTATTTTTTAATATCGAACATGTGTCTTGAGGTATAACAATGATACCACCATCCAGATCAGTTAGTGAATTTATGGCACTTGCCATAGAATCGGCTGCTTTTCCAAGTCCAATTACAAAAATTCGTTCATATTTTGATAAACATATGGTATTTTTACCTATGACGAGCCTGTTTTTTTGTATAGTTTTCTTTAGTGCAACATACGGCATAGCCGCTGCAAGTCCCGCTTCTAGTATTTGTAGCATGACTGTTTTTTTATAGTTTAATGCAAGACCTTTGTAGTTTTTAATTATCATTTATCAGACAACACCAACCTGACTTAAGTTTGTTGTATTTTGTAAAGTATAATAATAATCACAGATCTAATTTTGGCATGTATACTATAAGAATACCTAAGATAATAAAATACGGAAAAAACGCGCTTTCTGAAACAGAATATCCAAAAAACGCTCTTGTTGTAACAACGACACCTCCTGAGGTTTCAGGAAAATGGCTTGCCAGGATGGGCATCAAAGATTATTTACTCTTTGACAAAGTAGAGCCCGAGCCATCAATTGAAACAGTACAAAAAGTAATTTCTGAATACAAATCAAAGAACTTATCAGTAATAATTGGTCTTGGCGGAGGAAGCTCCCAAGACGTAACAAAATATGCAGCAACCGAATTAAAAGTCCCAAAGATCCTTATTCCAACTACATTTGGAACTGGAAGCGAAATGACTACATATTGTGTTTTAAAATTTGATGGAAAAAAGAAACTTCTGCAAGATGAAAGGTTTCTTGCGGATATGGCAGTTGTAGATTCATACTTTTTAGAAGGAACGCCTGAAGCAATTATCAAAAATTCAGTCTGTGACGCGTGTGCACAGGCAACCGAAGGATATGATAGTAAGAGGGGAAATGAGTTTACCAAAACAATGTGCAAAGCAGCATTTGATGTATTGTATGATGCCATAATGAATAACAGACCAGAAAATTATCCATATGGCTCCATGCTTTCTGGCATAGGTTTTGGAAATGCATCAACTACTTTGGGGCATGCACTTTCGTATGTGTTTTCAAA
>JBQTIK010000141.1:0-1945 GCA_052388195.1 Nitrososphaerota archaeon
GAGATCGCGAGGTTGCTTTGAGATTTGACTTTACTATTGGACTTACTAGATATGCAGTGTCACAAAAATCGATTAAACTTCCTGCAAAGCTTTCAGCATTTGGTGGAGTATGGCGATACGATGAACCACAAAAAGGAAGATATAGATTCTTTCATCAATGGGATGTTGAAATTTACGGCCAACCAAATCTGGAATCTGACGCTGAGGTAATAGAGTTTACATCCAAATTTCTCTCTAATCTAAAATTAAAAAATATCATCATAGACATCTGTGATCGTGAACTTATAGAGTCATATGTGAGTCAAGTCTTCAAATCAAACTCTCAGGATCTGATATCTGATATACTCAGAGCTGTAGATAAGATTCAAAAAAAGAGAAAGCAAGAAATCATAAAAGAATATGTAGAAAAGGGCTACGCTATTTCAAATCTTGAAAAAATACTAGAGTTTTCCCAAATCAGTGGCACTCCAGAGGAAATTGAAGGGAAATTTAACGTTAAAGAACTTAAAAACTGGGATAAACTGTGTAATCTCTTTAATTCACTAAAAAACAGACAGGTTGATAACATTAGAATAAACTTTGGAATTGTAAGAGGTCTTGATTACTATTCCGGTATAGTATTTGAGGCTTTTGACAGCAAATCTGATCTTGGAGCTCTTGTAGGTGGTGGAAGATATGATACCTTAACAAAAGCATTTGGACGTGAGGATCTTGGTGCAACTGGAGTTGCTGGAGGTGTTGAACGTATAATATTTTCTTTAGAAACACAAGGAATTGTTGATGACATAAAAACACCGCAGATTTGGGTGGCATTTGTTAACGATGAAATGCAAAAAGTAGCACTAAACGTAGTTTCTAAACTCAGAGAAAAAGGAATACGTGCAGAAGCAGATCTAACAGGAAAATCACTGAAAAAACAAATGGAACTAGCCTCAAACTCAAAATTTACAATCATTGTAGCACCAAAAGAATACTCTTCAAAGTCTGTTGTAGTACGAAACATGAAGGACGGAACAGAAAAGATAGTTGTTCTTGAATCAATATTATCTGATCCAAAATCTAGTCTTCAACTCTAAAAGCCCTTGTTAACATTACAAGCTCTGGTCCATTTGTCAGGGTTCCAACCACAAGGGATTTGTTGTTTGCCAAAATTCCAGATGCAACAAAAGGTATACCTCCATTAATAGTGGCAGCTTCAAGTTTTACTCCTAAGACTTCAGACATTATTTTAATACCTTCTTCTTCTGTGTCTGGATGAACAATGCCACCATGCGATGTAGCAACAACCATTGCACCAGCTTGATGATATCGCGCTATCCTTTTCTGTAAAACCTCTATTCCTAATACATCTTGGACTTTTTTTACATACTCATTTGGAATCATTGGTGACATTATTCCACCCCTGTCGTTTGCACAAATCAAATTTCCAACAGCTGTATACTTTGTATCCAATATAGCAACATTAAGACCTGTTGACTTTTTTAGGTGCTTAAGCTCTTCTTCTAATGAAGTACGAGGTAGTATTATGCCATTGTTGTTGACTACCATAAGAGGTCCAAGTAGCCTAGTGTTTGCTACTGAAGTGAAAAGATAATCAGTTTTTAGAAATTCTGCAAGATTTCTCGCCTTTGTTACTGCAAATCCATTTGGCACAAAGACAAATTTGTCATTAACTTTTGTGTATATCCCTACATTAGGACTCCTATAAACATCGTACTTGAAAATTCCCAATGAGTCAACACAAAGACAGTAAAGATATGAATTTATCTTGAATAGCCTTTAATTAACCAATTAAGATTTGAATTTAAATGCCGATAGACGAAAGCTTTCCAAAAAATCATACTGTAAGCGGAAAATTCAAAGATCCATTGAGTAACGACTATCATCTTGTATGGGGACCTGGAAGGTTAGCTGAAGCTGCTTCTGATGAAAAAGTCAGAGCAGA
>JBQTIK010000142.1:0-8746 GCA_052388195.1 Nitrososphaerota archaeon
GTCTGACAAATCAAAAGAGATGCTAAAGGGTTCTCGCACCAAGTTCTTTGACACTGTTGAAGAGGCAATAAATGCGGCTGTGATTGGAGTGAGCAAAAGTGGCTGATCTTTTTGATCTTCTAATAGGAAAAGAAGCTGACAAGGACTATAAGAAAAAGCCTGTAATTGTGCAAGGTATAACTGGCAAGTTTGGTTCCTTTCATACGCAACAGATGCTAGATTATGGAACCAATATTGTGGCTGGAATAACTCCTGGCAAAGGCGATCAAAAGTTTGACGGGATTCCTATTTACAATACAGCCAAAGAGGCCGTTGAGTTGACTGGCGCTAAAATCTCAGTTGTATTTGTTCCTGCAAAATTCTTTTTGAGTGCAGCCATAGAAGCCCTTGAGGCTGGAATAAAACTTCTCATCGCAATACCAGAACACGTGCCCATAAGAGATGCATTGACAATATTAGATCTCGCAAGAAAAAATGACGCCATAATAATAGGACCAAATACGCCCGGCATCATAATTCCAGGAGTTATCAAGATAGGCATAATGCCTGCCACTCCTTTCAAACCTGGCACAATCGCAGTTCTTTCACGAAGTGGAACCTTGATGTATGAAGTTTCACATAACCTCTCAAGTGCAAGCTTTGGTCAAAGCATATCCCTAGGAGTAGGGGGCGATCCAATTAACGGAACAACAGTAATTGAGGCATTTGACATGATTCGAAATGGAACAAACATAGACGGAGTTGTGGTTGTTGGAGAGATTGGTGGCGATGCTGAGGAGCTACTTGCACAGCACATCATTGATACAAAATTTGACAAGCCAGTTGTTGCATATATTGCTGGAAGAGCAGCACCAAAAGAAAAGAGAATGGGGCATGCAGGTGCAATAATATATGGAACCTATGGGTCCGCAGAATCTAAGGTTTCAATGTATACAAAAGCAAACGTCCCTGTAGCAAAGCGACCTGCCGAAGTGCCCATGCTTTTAGCTGGAAAAATGGATGTCAAAAAAGGTTAGAATCAAATAGAGTGCATATTGGAGAAAAATAATGCCGATTGCTGATCCCTTGAAAAAACAGATTGCACAAAAAGCTCGACTTCATTTTAAAGTCTGTTTTTCATGCGGTGCAAAGAACCCAATGGGCGCTACAAGATGCCGTAAATGTCATAGCAGTTATCTTCGACTCAAAAACAGAACTCTTGGAATCAAAAAGTAAAGAAGTGCAAAGGTAAAATAGATGCCTTTCTTGCAGAAGCTCTGGACCGGTAGTCTAGATGGTTAGGATGACGCTCTCACACAGCGTAAAGATTGCATAATCTCGCCAAGGTCATGGGTTCGAATCCCATCCGGTCCATTTATTGAGCTCATCTTAGATTTTGTGATTTCCCATTTTGGAATGCAAGTGATGTTTGTTGTTGTAGTTGATGCAATATTTGACTAAAATTCAATATTAAATTATAATTAGTATAATTCTTACAGCATAATTTCTTACAGCACAGGTTTATCCTTTTATGTTACCAATAACATTGACAGTATAATGCCAACTCCAAATTTTGTTAGAATTGCAGAACAAGCTGCGCAAGAAGCGCAAAGAGCTGCCACAATAGTATCTAGAAGAGCTGAAGACAGCCCGCAAGCTACAAGAGCGTCAAGAATAGCTATTCAAGCTGCACAAGCAGCTCGTACAGCGGCACAGGCTGCTGCACAGCTGGCCAGAGCAGCAAAAAACAATCAAGAGATTACATCCCAAGTCATGGAAGCCGCGCAAGCATTTGCCAGGGCAGCACAGGCCGCTGCACCAGCAGCTACTATGTGTGCAGAGAATATAATACAAACACCATCGCGTACTAGAACCACGAAAAAACGATCAAAGAGACACGCTTAGACTTTCCTTATTTTTTTATAAAATTTGTTAATATTCATGAATATGCTAAAAATGGAATTATTTAAAAATAACCAATCCAAGTAAAATGAGAATGTTTGAACAAGGAAAATGGAATCTAAAGGAACTTGTAACAGACCCAAAAGGATCAGAATTTTCAGGACAACTCAAATTAATAGAAAATAAAGTGAAAAAGTTTGAACAAAACAAAAATCGCTTAAAACCCAGTATGTCGTCACAGAGATTTTCTATACTACTAAACAGTTTGGAAGAGATTGTTGAAAAACTTAGCATTGTTGGTGGATATGCCTCACTTTCCTATTCTGCAGATACCCAGTCAGACGAAGCCACCTCTTTGCTTACACGAATGACAAAGCTAGGTTCTGAAATTGAAAATAGAACATTATTTTTTGATCAGTGGTGGAAAAAGCAAGTTGACCAAAAAAACGCTACTAGGCTGATAAGCTCATCTGGGCAACTATCAGAATTTTTAAGACATAAGCGTCTTGTGGCAAAGTACTTACTTACTGAACCTGAGGAAAGGATAATCAACATTTTAGATGTTACCGGCAGTACTGCCCTAGTCAAGCTGTATGACAAAATCACTAACAGTTTTCAGTACTTTGTAAAAATTGATGGAAAGAAGAGAAAATACAGCAGGGAACAGCTTAATATGCTATTTAGGAATCGTAAACCAAAGACAAGAGAAATTGCCTATAAGGCTCTTTTATCAGAATATGAAAAAAACAGGGGCGTACTTGGAGAGATATATCAAAATCTCGTATTAAACTGGAAAGATGAAAGCCTAGAGATAAGAGGATATACTTCGCCCATATCCGTTAGAAATATTGGAAACAGCATAGATGATAAAACAGTAGAATCTCTTCTTTCAGTTTGCAAAAACAACGCATCAGTATTTCAAAAATACTTTATTCACAAGGCACGGATGCTTGGAATAAAAAAGCTTCGTCGATATGACATTTATGCTCCCGCAGTAACAAAAATAAAACAAAAAACTTATTCATTTGATCAAGCAGCTAAGCTTGTTCTAAAAACATTACATGGTTTTAGTCCAAAACTATCCGATTATGCAAAAAGAGTTTTTGTAGAAAAACACATAGATTCTTCTATTAGGTATGGAAAAAGAAGCGGTGCCTTTTGTAGTACCGTTTCGCCTAAAATTACACCTTATGTGCTTGTTAATTTTGTCGGTAAATCAAATGATGTGTTTACACTTGCTCATGAGCTTGGCCATGCCATACATAATCAGGCTGCTTCAGACAAATCAATATTTGTACAAGAAGCCCCTCTCCCTCTTGCAGAAACTGCCTCCACTTTTTCCGAGTTATTATTATTTGATGAAATTTTGAACAAGGTAGAAGAGGAAGAGAAAAAAGCCATACTTGCAGAACAAATAGATGATCTTTATTCAACAATAATGAGACAGACGTTCTTTACAACATTTGAAATTTCTGCACATAAAAAAATTGGAGACGGAGCAACTGTAGACGACATCACGAAGATTTTCATGAAAAACATCCAAGAACAATTTGCCAACTCCATAAACATTTCAGAAGACTTTGGCATGGAATGGAGCTGTATACCGCATTTTTATCATTCCCCATTTTACTGCTATGCATATTCATTTGGAAATTTACTTGCTCTTTCCTTTTTCCAGCGATACAAAAAAGAGGGCAGAGCGTTTGTACCAAGTTATATTGAAGTTCTAGCTGCTGGAGGTTCCAAAAAACCAGAATCATTGCTCAAAGAGTATGATATTGATATTTCTTCACAAAAGTTCTGGCAGGATGGTTTTGCATATATCAAAAACCAAGTTGAAAAGCTCATAAAGATATAATATTAAAAGCGCCTAGCAGTCAGGCGCCCCCAACTGCTAGGCATGTTCCCCTACGGTTTGAACCGATGTCAACAATATGGAGTATAAATTACAATTTAAACCATTGGAATCCAGATCGACTAAAACTATTTTATTTTATTATCTGTAATAGTTTTAAGTGAAGTTTCCCAGATGTTGCAATAAGGATCCCGTGTATTTGATTACTTATGACTGTGGACCTGAGCCTAATGAAACCATTCTTGTTTGTAAGGATCATTATATGGAAGAACCTTTTCAACGGTTTGCAATAAAGATAGAAAAATTGCAAGAGTAGACTTAATAGTTCCATATAAAGACGAGCTTTCGTTGCAAGAAACAAAATTAGTTTTTTCACTAGTCATTGCATTTTTGTTATTTAATGCTATTAGCGCATATGCACAACAACCACAACTTGCAACCTTCCATGAGACAGCTCAGGTAATAGTTGATCAGAGATTCCAAAATAAGACATCAACGTCGATAACTGTTATGAGCACAAGTGTACAGGAAATTCGTATACCTGTAGAACTTGATCAAAAAATACGTGACACAGAAAACATAGTTGCAGTTGTATTAACAAATGAGGACCAATGTGTTTTGGGCGTGATAGATGAAGCATGTGTTTTGATAAATATATCTAGAGAAGGATCTGAAGGCGGGATAAGCGAAACCCAATCTAATGCACGAAAAATAGGAGATTCTCTTATAGGTGACATAAACAAGGCGTTTGACATCAATACCAAATTCCATTCTGTCTTCATACATTTTGACGACAAAATAAACCGAGAATTAGAAACATCCGGCATAATTTCTGGAAAGGGTGTTGTATCTGCAGTTTATACCATGCCAAAATCTGACACGGCATTTCTTTACGAAAAGTTATCTGCCATATTACTTCCCAAACAAATAAGGGATTCTGGAGGATTTTTAGATATGGCAAAGAAAATTTCTAATGATTCTATTTCTTCAGTAACTTTTTCCATCATACCAAAAGGAGCTGCATCTATTTTTCAACTCCAAGTATCACGTGATTATCCAATAGAAACAAAAATGACTTCTATCAGTCCACTTGAACTATTTGGCACAGAAAAGCTTGAGCGATCAAACTATTTCAAAGCTGGGTTCTTTCCTCTTAATTCACTCATCCAAGTAGTGGTTTTGTCAGATGAAACAATGAGAGTTACCGGTCATGGCAGTAACCTTATTCCAACAATAGAAAAAGATGGAGAAAAATATCCGTCTGATCTCACAAAAAATGGCTGGCTTTTTGACCCTGATTCTGGTGATATAATAGTAGGAAAATATCTTTTTGGCAAAACCTTTGAGGCAAACAAAAATGATTTGAAATTAACCATAAGCAATTCGATGCAATCTGAAACAACGGTTGATAATTCATTATACATTCTAGCCGGTATTGCCATAGTAGCAGTCGTTGCAATATTCTTTTATCTAAAAAATCCTAGGACTAAACATTAGAGAATCAGTACGGCTGCAGCAAATACAGTTGTCCAACGTCCTCGTGGGTCACCAACTGCACTCTGGGTAATACTTTGTGTTTTGTATATTTCGCCCGAGATTTTCCACTGTTGTCTTTTTTCGTCCCAACTTTTATCAATATCAAATTTTATTCCAAGAGAAGAGGCTAACATTTGTGCAGCAATATCTTCCGCATAGTCTCCAGCTTCTTTTTCTGTTTCACCAAAAGACTCGTATTCAGATAGATAGCCGTATTTGTTTTTGTCAGTTGGTCGTGCAACCCCAACAGAGGCAGCTACGAGTCTGTGAGGTTCGTTACTTTGTTGCTTGGCGTATATAACAAATTGTACGCTCCCTGGCCTAATCAATTTTAGACCTTCTGCCTTTGAAACAAGTTTGGCTCCGGGTGGAAATATGCTTGAAATCAATACTAAGTTTGTACCCTGAATACCAGCATCACGTAATGCATATTCAAAACTTGTAAGCTTATCTTGGTGTACACCTTTACCTCTAGTAAGGAATAATTTTTTTGCGACAAGATCTAACACAAGTCCACTCTTAATTTCAGATCTTTAAATATTTATGGTTAAATTTTAAATTGCAAAAATCATTTCAAGTTTTTAGTGCTTCGACTATTTCTTTTCCATGTGAATCGACATCTATGTGTCTGAAAATCTTTGCAACCTTTCCTTCCTTATTTATGATAAAGGTGGAACGCTTGGCAAGCCCAACAAGATTTAGGCCTGCATAAGTTTTACAGGCAGCTTTCTTTGGATCGCTTAGGTGCAAGAATGGGATCTTGTACTCTTCAACGAATTTTTTTTGATCCTCCACTGTGTCTACGGATATTGCAAAGAGTGCCGCTTCTAAGGCCAGTATTTGAGGGTAGGCAGAAATTATGCTTTGAGCCATCTTGAAAACCTTTTTTGATGGACAGGCAAAAAGGTGGTTTTTAGGATAAAAGCAGAGAACGACGTGTTTTTGACCTCTAAAGGAGCTTAGCTTTATTGTGCTTCCATCACTTGCTTGTAGCTCAAAGTCAGGTGCTACTTCTCCTGCTTGAATGCATATTATTTTTCACACATACTTAATACTATTTTGGAATGTCTTAAGATGAACGTATTTTTGTGTTATTGTTGTACTAGTCCTTTTCTTTTTCTGATTTTTGATTAAGATAAATAAAACCAACAATACCGCCAAGGAGAAAGTTGATTGCGCCTAAAACTACAATGAAAAAAAACTCAAACACAAATCCAATTATTATTCCCCAAATTCCAGTTCCAAAAAAAGCCATCATCATAATTTTTAGTTTTGTTGGTGGAATATACTTCATGGTGGTTGCTGTATGTTTGATATTATTAAAGATTGACAAAAAATAACAAGGGTTAAATTGGCAAAATAAAAAATATGACTTGTGAGGATTGTTACAGTTGACAGCGGAGTCTTTGTAACTAGTTTTCAGCTAGCTGGAATGCAAGAAACAATTGTTGAATCAGAGATGGACTATGGTATTCTAAAGCGGATCCTTGGAGTTTAATCCACATATACTATGCATTATAGAAATTTGATATGAAAGCTGCGTTTGTTAAGGGTCCAGCACAAGTTGAAGTTAGAATTGTGGACAGACCAAATATTGGTCATGGTGAGATAATGGTAAGAATGCGGGCATGCGGCGTTTGTGGCTCGGATTTGGAAAAGATCTATGGCCAATATAGTCAACCATCAATGAGACTTGGTCATGAACCATCCGGTATCATATCAGAAGTAGGTCAAAATGTTAAAAATTTCAAGAAAGGCGATAGAGTTTTTGTGCATCACCATGTCCCCTGCTATTCCTGTCACTACTGTTTACATGGAAACGAGACTATGTGTAAAAAATATTCTGAAACAAACCTCTTACCATGTGGCCTTGCAGAAGAATTTGTTGTGCCAGAGTGGAATGTAAACCATGGCGGAGTAATAAAAATACCAGACTCGATGAGCTTTGATGAGGCTGCTATGATAGAGCCACTTGCTTGTTGTATAAGAGCATGGAATAAAATTCAAGTCAAAGGTGGTGATTTCGTAGCCATTTTTGGTGTTGGCCCGACAGGTATGATGCATGTAATGTTAAGCAAGATTCATGGAGTGCAAGACATTTTCTGTTTTGATGTTAATGATTTCAGATTAGATTTTGCAAAAAAAATCGGAATAACAGAATCTATAAAGTCAACTGATCCAAAAGCTCAAGAAAAGATCCTTAAAAAAACTCAAAATAGAGGAGTCGATGTGGCAATTGTCGCCACAGGAAATCTCAATGCAATAACTCAAGCAGTTGAATTTGTAAGAAGAGGTGGAACCATTATATTATTTGGTGTTCCATCAAGAGATGCCAAGATTTCCTTGGATGTAAGCAAGGTTTACTCTAAAGAAATTACAATTACACCAAGCTATGCAGCCTCTGACACTGATACAATGAATGCATTCAAATTAATACAAGATAACAAAATAGATGTCAGAAAATTGATAACTCACAAATTTGATCTTTCCGAGTCGCATAAGGCATTAGAGTATGCTCACAAAGGAAATGACTCAATGAAAATAATTATCACCAATTCAGAAACGCTTAACTAAGGCAAACTTTCTTTTTGAAATTTAAGGGAAAGCCATGGATTGGGGAATGAAGAACCGTTTGGCAAGGATAATCAGACCAGAGACAGGACGAGGAGTCATGTTAGCGGTAGATCACGGTTACTTCTTAGGTCCTACAGAAAGGCTTGAGGTACCACGTAAAACAATTCAGCCACTTTTGCCCTATGCTGATTCACTTATGCTTACACGAGGGGTGCTACGCACATCTGTAGATGCAAACTTTCCAATACCGATAGTTCTGAGGGTTTCAGGAGGTTCCAGTATTGTTGGGAAAGATCTTTCTAATGAGAAAATTACCACGTCTATCAAGGATGCAATAAGGCTTAATGTGACTGCACTTGCCCTTTCAATCTTTGTAGGAGCGCAGTATGAACACGAGTCTCTTGTCAGCCTAGCAAAACTTGTAAACGAAGGTGAGGAGTATGGCATACCAGTCCTTGCGGTAACTGCAGTTGGAAAAGAGCTTGAAAAACGTGATGAAAGATATCTTTCTCTTTCTTGCAGAATAGCTGCTGAGTTTGGAGCACATCTTGTAAAAACATATTATTGTGAAAATTTTGAAAAGGTGGTAAATAAATGCCCCGTACCAGTAATTATAGCTGGTGGTCCTAAGCTAGCAAACGAACGCGATGCACTACAATTAACATATGACGCAATACAATCAGGTGCTGTTGGAGTCGATATGGGAAGGAACATCTGGCAATCAGACCATCCTGTTTCAATGATAAAGGCAGTACGTGCAATCGTTCATGAAAATCACACAGTTAAGGAAGCGCATGACTTGTTTAGCAAACTCAAAACCACGGAACAATCTACAAAGACAGCTACATCTGTCTAGTCTGGAATCTTTGACATGTGTATGTGTACAATCTTCCATTTAGT
>JBQTIK010000143.1:0-4534 GCA_052388195.1 Nitrososphaerota archaeon
TATGGCTTGTCAGAGCCGCATGGGCATGTTGCATTTTTTTCCATATTCTTTTGATACAAACATACGGGAGCACCTCCGACATAACAAAAGCATTGATTCGGCAAGTTCTAGTTTTATAAAATGACCTTCTTTTTTACAATATGGACACACCAATCCATCTCCCATGCTTTGGTTTAGCCTTTCTACCTATTAACAAATTAGATTGTTTTTTCTGTCAGCATTTCACCTAATGCTTGTAAGCCTTCCAAACTCTTTCAATGATAAGACCAGCTATAATCACAGAAAGTGCAAATACAACTGACCAAAATACATCAGGTGGAATTCCTACACTTGGTGGTGGTGCGATGGCAGCTTCCATGGTTTGTTCCATTGTGGCTCCACCTACGCTTTTGGCTGCTTCCCTAGCTACGTCAGCAGGTGCTTGCATGGATGCCGGTAGATTTTCTTCCAAGCCTGTTTGAGCTGCTTGAAAATTCTGAGCAAACTGGGAGACAAACCATGTTGCAATCCCAGCCACTCCTATTGAGGCAAACCTGTACATCGTCTTAAAGGAGTTGGCTAGAGACTTGCTTGTTTTTGCCTTTTGAGACAAGCTTGATGGCAAAATAACAATTGCAAATTTAGTTGTGGTATAATATTTCATATCCTGAGCCTTGACGTTTTTACCAACATTGCTAACTTTTACTATTCCCATATCTTGCATTTTTTTTAAATGATATATGACTAGCGGGAGTGATATTCCTGTCTTTTGCGCAATCTGATTTGCAGTCATCGTGTCTTCAAATAATAATTTCAAAATAGTTCTACTTGAATCAGAGCTTAACAGTTCACCAACCGATTTTATCTTTTCATCCTCGGTGGAAATTATCTCAATCTTTTCAGTTAGGCTTACTGAGTCAACTTCCTTGTATTCGTCCATACTCGCCTTTTTGTCATCCTCTCAATAAACGTTATTTAAATTTGCGGTTAAATCCAATTTTAATCAAACCCTATAAACACTCCATACCATACCACTGGCAATGACAACAGACAAAAGCAAAACTGCACTAGTAGCATTCTTTGTAATTGCAATAATTACAACAGCTGTTATTGCTAGCATGCAGACATCAGAAAATCAGGCCTTTGCACAACAGGTCGTACCGCCATCACGTGAAAAGACAATCGCCGTGACTGGTTCTGCAACGATTTCGGTAGATCCAAACTTGTTAAACATCAACTTTGGTGTCGAAGTTGAAGCAAAGACTGCAAAGGAAGCAATAAGCACCAATTCGGCAGCAATGATGGCAGTTGTTGATGCCATAAAAAAGCTTGGAATCAGTGAGGATGAGATAAGTACATCAAGCTTTACCATCTATCCAGTATACGACAATCAAGTAGATCCAAAGACCGGAGTCTACATCAGATCAGAGCTTACTGGATACAAGGTATCAAACATCTTGTCTGTCAAGACAGGAAAGATGAACATGGCAGGCAGCATAATTGATGCCGCTGTAGATGCAGGAGCAAACAGAGTAGATAGCGTATACTACTCTTTGTCCACAGAAAGGCAGCTTACTGTACAAGACGAGCTTATTGAAAAGGCTGTGTTAAATGCAAAATCAAAAGCAGAAAAGGCGCTCACACCACTAGATCAGAAAATAATTGGAGTGAAAATGGTATCAATGTCAGACTTTGGATATCCGCCACCACCAATTCCTTACTATAGTGGTTTCTTTGCTGAAACAGCGGCTCTTGATAAATCAACGCCAGTCTTTTCATCTGATCAAGATGTCACAACTACTGTAAACGTAATATTCCTAATTGGAGGACAGTAGCTCCATCAATTTTTTTTATTTTGGAAAAATTTGTTGAAATCTATCATTTTATAACATCTCATTGTCTTGATGAATTTAATTTACAATACTCTTTTCAAAGAAGTATTTCACATGAACATCAACGCTCTCAACAACATCAGTCATGAAATAAATCAGATCAAGTTTGGCAACACAGGTGAAATCATCAAATTGTTGACTAAATTTAGGTATAAACTGGAACGAAAATAGGTCAGAATAGATTAAGATCAGATAATTTCAGTGCAATCAAAATAGGTCAGTATATTGTATCAACTTGAGTAATTAGCTAAGCATTTAACATTTTAGCTAAACGAATGATATCAATTCGCTTTGGCAACCATAATAATATGCCAGAAGAAATGTGTAGAAAATGTGGTGAACCATTACATGAATTTTCTTTATGTGTGAGGTGCCACCAGTTAATACAACAAATATGCAGTGTCTGCAAAAGAAAGACGGAAGAGCAGTTTCATGATTACTGTTCCTATCAATTGCAAGTGATCAAGCTGTTTCCTATCCCACCTGATAAGATGCGGGATATATTAAAGATGGATCCGTTTGCCCCTTTCAACAAAACAAAAGGCTATAAAATTAGAGATTATCAAACTAGTAAAACATGAAAGGAGCAACTTATAGATATCTCATTCCAACGGACAAATTTAAGACTCTTTGGGTTCCAGATTCAGCTAACCATGTTCTTGGTAGCTCGATTCGATTCTGTTTTTGAGGTCAGCTAATTCACTTTTTGCAGCTTCATACTCCTCTTTTACTTTGGCAAGGGTCGCCTTTACCACTTCAAGCTCTCTTTGTACTGCTTCGTATTTTGCATTTGCAGATGCAAGAACAGCTCCTGCCGCGTCTACTATTTTTTTGGTGTCAATATTTTCATTCACTAATGGAGCCTCTCTTTGGCTCAACGATGACAATTCTTTTTCTATAAACTCAAGCTCTCTTTTGGCCAGCATGATCTCATTTTTCTTTTTTTCATGTTGGGATTGTAATACATTAAGTTCTGATTTTGCAGATTCTATTTGCGAATTCAAGCTTGCTAATTCTGAGGACGCAATTTCCTTTTTTGATTCTAACTCATAAAGCTCAGATCTTGCAGTCTCCATCTTTTCAATTATAGATTCAAGTTCCTTTTGATTATATTGGGACTTGACAAGAGTAAGTTCAGATTTTTTTGACTCTAATTCCTTTGAAATTGTATCATGTTCTTCTCTTAGGTGTTCCAGTTTTTGGGAGGCAGAATTAAGCTTGGTCATAGTTTCCTGAAGCTCTTTTTTAGCATATTCTAGTTCGTTTCGTGTTGCTTCAAGCTGTAACTCATCGACCTCTTTTACCTTAACAGCAACGGACTTTTTACTTCCAGTATCATTAATAGATCGTTGACTAGCAGTTTCTTTTGAACGTCGAAATAGACCCACCAATATTCGCCACCTGCTTTTAGTATTAAGGAAACCAAGTCTTTGAACTTTATTACTTGACCAATTTTATTCATTCGTATTAAATTGTTTTATGATCTGTAGCCAAAATTACTCCTTACATTTTCTTTTTTCGAATAAAGCCAAGATAAAAACCAATTCCACCTATTAAAAACCCAAACACGATCGCTACTCCACCTTCAATTGTATTTGGTTTAAAAAATAATGGAGCAGAGACAAAAAGAAATGCTCCAAAAATTATCAAAGCATAAACACCACTCTTTTTTGGCTTGTTATATTCACCGTGAGCCATATCTAGAGATATTCGGAAAGTGTCTGCGCTATCTTCTTTCTACCAATATCTATGATGAATGGGCCAATTTTGGGTCCACGATCTGACGCAAGAATAATCTGATACAGAACCTTGAAAAAGTCCTTAGGCTGCACTCCACTGTTCTTTGCAATTTGATAGATAGAATTTTGAAGATCAGCAGGTTCACTTTCAGAAGAGAGTATTTCTATCAATGCCTTAACTGCCTTTTTTGTTGTTTTGTCAAGATGTATCACTATTTTTGCTGGTCGATCAAAGTCGTCAGCAAAGTTTCCAGCCAAATTAAGAAGTGCATCAAGCTCTGGTGTGGATTCTTTTATTGTGCCATATTCAATTAGTTTTTTGATAACACGATGATTTCTTTGCTCTCTGAATATCTTGCAGAGTTGAACTAACAACCTATAATTCACATAAGAGCTGGGATTTTTTGGCACATTTAACAGATTTACATATTCGTACAGGCCTTTTGCGCGGATATTCTTTGTCTCATTATCAAGCTTTGTCTTTCCAAAGTACACATTCTCAAGTTCATTATACTAATCCATCAGAGCTGGAATGTCTTCAAAACCTACTTCACGAGTTCCAGTGATTCTTTTGTACAACAAAAGTAAAATTGAGTTTGGCGTTCCATATTTTAGCCAAGCCTGTGATGTTACTACATTGCCAAGTGATTTTGAAATTTTTTTACCACCCTTATCTAAAAACATTTCATATTTCACATGATGTGGATGTGGAAACTTTAGGACTTCATCAGCAACCCAGTCGTTTACCTTTACGGAATCCATTATGTCTTTTCCATAGGCTTCAAACCTGATGTCAAAGGCCTGCCATCTTGCAGCAAACTCCACCTTCCACGCAAGCTTGCCAAGGTCTTTTGTAATGTCCGCAATTCCATCATGACCACAACCCTCCACAGTTTTAGAACCGATCGTTGTTTCATGACATCT
>JBQTIK010000144.1:0-2661 GCA_052388195.1 Nitrososphaerota archaeon
GCTTGACGCTTTTGACTACCATCTTAGGGTCTTTGATTATGGTGTTCCACCGCATGCTGGCTGTGGAATAGGCCTTGAAAGACTAATGATGGCACTGACTGGAACTGAAAATATTAGAGATGTAACATTTTATCCAAGAGACGTAGATAGACTCACACCGTAGGTAAAAAAATGGTAAAAAGGGAAGAAATAGAGCGTCTTGCAGATTTAATAAAAATCGAGCTAAAGAATCCAGAAAAATACGTAAAACAAGTAGAACAAATTATTAATTATTTTGAAAGGTTGGACAAACTAGAGATCAGCTCTGACAAAATATTGACTCAGGAATTAACACTTGACAAACTCAGAGAAGACAGGTACATTTCATATGGCGAAAAGATTGTTGATAAATTAAAACACACAAAAGAAAATTTTGTCAAGGCACCAAAGATGATTTAATATGAGTCTTGAAATTTCAGCAACTCAATACCTCCAACAGATAAGAGATGGTTCCATATCTGTTGAAGAATATATTTCAAAGACACTAGAAAGAATAGAAAAAGTGGAGAAGAAGGTACACGCATTTATTTCAGTAAATGAAAATGCACTGATACAAGCAAAGCAAATAGACAAGAAACTAAAAGCTAAAGAAAAAGTTGGTTCATGCGTTGGCATGCCTATTTCAATAAAAGACAACATCTGTACTAAAGGAATGAAAACCACATGCGCATCAAAGATGTGAGAGGATTTTGTTGCTCCGTATGATGCAACTGTTGTATCAAAGCTAAAATCAGAAGACACCATAATTATCGGAAAATCAAATATAGATAAGTTTGCAATATGATCTACGACAGAGTTTAGCTATTTTGGACCCACAAAAAATCCATGGAACACTGACTATGTGCCCGGTGGTTCATCAGGAGGAAGCGGCGTTTCAGTAAGTGCACTTGAGTGCCTTGCCTCCCTTGGGTCTGATACTGGAGGTTCTGTGAGGAGCCCTGCAAGCTTTTGTTCTGTTGTTGGCCTCAAACCCACATACGGTTTGGTAAGTAGATATGGTCTTGTTTCATTCGCAAACAGCATAGAGCAGATAGGTCCACTTGCAAGAACAGTGGAAGATGTAGCTTTTATTTTGAATATTATTTCAGGCCGTGATCCACATGACAATACTACTTTAGACAATGGTAACACGGATTACACAAAAGATCTAGATGCGGGAATTTCTGGAAAAAAAATTGGAATAATTTCAGAAATGGTTGGAGACGGTGTTGATAAAGATGTTGAAGCTGCTACAAACAGAGCAATATCAAAACTACAAAGACTTGGAGCTGAATGCATTCCAACATCAATTGATTCAGCTGTGCATTCTGTTGCAGCATATTATACCATTGCATCTGCAGAAGCAAGTAGCAATCTTGCGCGATATGACAACATACGATATGGGTTTGACTTTGATCTTGAAGGATACGAGTTCAACGCTTACATATCAAAAGCAAGAGGCAGTTTTGGCCCTGAAGTAACAAGAAGAATGTTACTTGGCGCATTTGTACTTTCAGCCGGCTATTATGGAAAATACTACCTAAAGGCCCAAAAGGTAAGAAGCATGATAAAATCACAGCTTGACGAAGCTTTCAAAAAAGTAGATCTGCTTGTTGCACCAACAATGCCAATTTTGCCATTTAAAATTGGTGAAAAAATAGACGAACCACTTACACTCTATCTTCTTGACATAAATACCATAATTGCAAATCTGGCTGGAATCCCAGCCATTTCTGTTCCATACGAGCTTGCGCACGGTCTTCCTATTGGAGTACAGTTCTTTGCAAACGCCATGCAGGAAAAGCTGCTTTTGCAGGCAGCTTATGCCTTACACAAAACAACAAACCTTCCGGAGGTGCCGATTTGACTAAGATAGGTCTTGAGATTCACTGCCAGCTTACAAAACTTGAGAGTAAGCTGTTTTGTTCATGCAAGGCAGATTATCGTGGCTTTGAACCAAATCTCAACATCTGTCCTGTTTGTATTGGTCTCCCAGGCTCGCTTCCTGTCCTAAACCAAAAGGCTGTTGAAAAGGCTGCAATGATATCAATGGCACTTGGCTGTAAAGTTCCACAAAAAATTGGGTTTTTTAGGAAAAACTACTTTTATCCAGACCTTCCAAAAAGTTTTCAGATAACACAATACAATGCATACGGCCCAACAAGTATAGGATATGATGGTAAAGTTCTGATTGAGAACAAGGAAATAAGAATAAGACGAATCCAGCTAGAAGAAGATCCAGGCAGACTAGTCTATGAAGGAAGCTCAGAAAAAACCCAAATCACTTTGGTTGATTATAACAGAGCAGGTACTCCATTAGTAGAGATAGTAACAGAGCCTGACTTTGAAACCCCAAAACAAGTCAGATTATTTTTAAACCTTCTTGCAGATCTTGTTGAAAACTTGGGAGTATCAGACCCTTCACTTGAAGGCGCATTAAGAGTTGATGGAAACATTTCCATCGATAAAGGCAACCGAGTAGAAATCAAAAATGTTGGCTCATTTAGGGATATAGAAAAGGCACTACACTTTGAGATAACAAGGCAGCAAAGCTTAGCTGAAAGAAACAGTCCAATTCCCTCAGAGACAAGACATTGGGATGAGGCACGTAAAATAACAGTCTCTGCCAGATCAAAAGAAGAA
>JBQTIK010000145.1:0-2193 GCA_052388195.1 Nitrososphaerota archaeon
GAGATAAATTTGCAGAACCATCATACGAGTATCTTTGCATAGGATGTAACAACAGATTCAAGCTTGATCATGCAAAATGGATAACAAGTGAAGGTTTTAGGGCAATTAATTTGTAATTCCGCGTTAGTATGTGCACTAACTTTTACAACCGTTTGTCAAGTGCCTTTGAAATGATCTGTAGCACCTGATCAAAGTCAAAAGGTTTCAATACATATGCCAAGGCGCCAGCTTTAAGGCATTCCTGCATTGTCTTAATATTGTCACTTGCAGTTATCATAACAATTTTTGCATTTGGATTAGTAGCCATTATTTGTTTAACAGTATCTAAACCATCTTGTTTTGGCATGGCCAAATCTAACAATAATAAATCAGGTTTTATAGCATTGAATTTTTCAACAGTCTCTATTCCGTTGGTTGCTTCAGCTACCATTTCGTGATGACCTATATCCAGAATATCTTTCAAAACCATTCTAACTGCGTCTGAATCATCGGCAACCATTACACGACCCATGTCTTAATCACATAATTGATCTTTCCCTATTTAAGGACAGGTAGATGTTACCGGTTCAATATGTCAGAAAAAGTTTTTTGAAACTTGTTCTTAAATTCCTTGGTATCCTTGGTTGTGGTTCCATTAAAAATCTCTTTCATAACTAGATTAGATTCTAAAAGAATTTGATGGATGCCAACAAGCGTTCCATTTGCTATAACATGTTTAAGAAGTACATCGGTCATCTTGGCAATATCTCCCATGTCTTTTTGGCCCATCATGGGAGCAAGACCCATTATTTTGTGCATATGCCTTTCTATGTTTTTAGCATGATTTGAAATATCAATATCATTACTACAGTGTACCAAAATTTGCTCTAATCCACCTAACTCTTCTTGAATCTCTTTTCTAGCAATCCTAAAGAAATTGTCAGACAATCGAAGCTTCCTGTTAGTGAATCTAAATACTAACTTTTATAGGCTTTATTATGACCCTCAAAAATAGATGAAAATCATTCACAAGACGTATTTTTTATTAGCTGTTATAATAGCTGCCGCATCAGTCAATCTATCTCTTCTCTTGACAACGGCTCAAGAAAATGAGGCTGATTCAAATGCTATTATTAGTGTAACTGAACTTAAATCCACTGCCGAAAGAATTACGGGTCTTGCAAGTTCAATAGCAAGCGGAAATGAAGAAGATAGAGAGAGCCTCAATAAAAGAGTCGAGTCATTTGATGTCGTTTTTGACACACTGAGAAATGGAGGTAAATTAAATGGTCAGCAGGTTGCACCTGTGCCAGATCAGCTTAAAGGTAACTTTGAAAAGATTGGCATGTCTTGGAATACATATAAACAAAATGCAGAAACAATCGGGGTAGAATCAGTATTCAACCCAGAAGTGAGAGGTGCATTGAAGTATGTTCTAGAAAAAAATGGTGAGCTGGTAGTAAAAACAGAAGAGGTAAAAAGAGAACTTTCTTTACTTGACAGGAGTTATAATAGACACAAAGAAATAGCAATAGAACTAGGGGAATCTGCAAAATCAATTGGAGAAAATACACTTCGCATTTCAATTGGAGAGGAGGTGGATCGCGCAGCAATCAGTAAAGATAGAATTCTTTTTGAGGCCAATCTAAGAAAATTACTTCAAACCCCTCTTACAGGTTTAGAGATAGATGGTCATGAAATAGAACCTGAAAAACTAGAGCCCATTTCTAGAGAAGATTCTTCTGCACTCAGGGATTTAGATCCTTTGTGGGAAGCTGTAGAGATGAAATTACGTATAATAGAATCTAATTCTTTACTCTCAAAGGAATTTGGTAGTGCACTAAATGAACTAAACAATGAACGAACCACCATGTTGTCTTTAATTGATGAATTTGTGGACAATTGGCAAGCCTTGTTAGATAAAAAAGAAAACGATAGAGCACTTGTTGTACAAGGATTGCTTATAGGGGACATAGGTGTTTTTCTTATCGTATTACTGTCTATTCGGAGATCGTTGAACCCACTTAGCTCTCTTACCTTGGCACTTTCTCGTATAAGGGAGGGAATTTATGGTGAAAAAATTGAATACAAATCAAAAGACGAGATTGGCACACTTGATGAAACATTTAACACTATGTCAGCTACAATAAAACAAAAAGAAGAAGAGGCAAAAAAAATTGAAATAGCAAAAGATGAATTTCTTGCCATGATAAC
>JBQTIK010000146.1:0-2348 GCA_052388195.1 Nitrososphaerota archaeon
TGTGGCAGGAGCTACACACTGGTAATGCAATAGATGACGACATGGTCAGAGCTCATTAAAAACCGAATTTATACCTTGCTTATCAATTGTATATTTTCTATGTTAACAGTCTTCTAAACTCACTTCCCAGAATTGCCTGTACTGCCTTGACAGATCCCTTCACTCCAAGAAGCTTGGCAATGGATACTGTATGAAAATCAAAGGTGCCCTCTTTTGTGATCTCTTCTAGAATTTGCGGTGTGACTGATTCAAATAACTTGTCGATCGTCTTGTTATCAAATCTTTCCAGAAGTTTGCGTGCAAGAAGCATGCTTTCAAATTCCTGCCCAAATTTTTCATGCCATACTTTCTGATATTCCAAAAGATCGGCGGATTTTTTTGATTCTAGGAATTTGGAAATTGCCTTGCCTGCAAATATGCCACCAAGACCGCATGAATATATTCCACCTGCAGTAGTTGGCTTTGACTGGCCCGCAGCATCCCCTATCGTTACTATATTTTTTGAAACAAAGTTTTCGATCGGTCCTTTTATCCATATTGGAGCAAAGATCTTTCTTACGATAGAGTGTTTTCCTTTTTGTGTCAGAAAGTTTTCAAGGGCTACTGATGCGTTGATTCCTTTGCCTGCAACTCCAACTTTTGCTATGTCATTTGCTGTTGGAATAATCCAAGCAAAGAAACTTGGATACTTTTCTTGATCAAAATAAACTTCGATTCTTTCCTTTTCGATCCAATCTGCATAAACTTCGTACTGTGCAGATTGCAATATTCCTTCTCTATTTTTCTGAACAAGCGATGATACACCGCGTGCATCCACAACAATTTTGCATTTCAATGACCCTTCTGATGTTCTGACTTCGTCTTCTTTGACTTCTTTTAGCGATGATTTCACATGAATTTCTGCACCATTATTTTGTGCTTGATGTGCAATCTGTTTGTCAAAATCTCTTCTGTCCAAAACCACAACCTTTTGTACTCTTGCATCAAGCGAAAAACTCCTACCTGCAGGTGAGATTATCATAGCAGATTCTATGTGGTTATCAAGTGTACCTCTTGTAGGCATGACACCAAGCTCCTCAATTCCAGAAATGCTGACAAGCCCTCCACAGTGCTCAGGTGTACCAATCTCTGGATCTTCTTCTAGAACCAAGACACTGTGACCATGGCTTGCAATCTCTCTTGCACACAGCAGACCAGAGACACTTCCACCTGCAACTACAACATCATAGTCCATGGTTTGTTGATTTTTGTGCAATTATTTATTTCAATTCAAAAGTTTAACATACTCTGATTTCTTTCTAAAATAAACATGGGTGCTATAAAGCAGGTAGTTGTGGTAAGAAAAGATCTTGATATGGGTACTGGAAAGATTGCTGCTCAAGTTGGTCATGCCTGTGTTTTGGGAGCAGAACATGTGCGCAAGTCACACCCAGATTGGTATAATGAATGGGAGAGTTCTGGTCAGGAAAAAGTTGTTGTTAAAGTGTCAAGCCTTAAACAGTTAGAAGAAGTAAAAAAACATGCAATATCTTTGGATCTTCCTTGGTCTGAAGTAACAGATGCGGGTCACACACAAATTGCTCCGGGAACAGTTACCTGTATTTCGATAGGACCCGCGCCTGAAGTGACGGTTGACAAAGTTACAAAAGACTTGAAACTTTTGTAGAATCTGCAATATTCAGAAATTAATGGATTGAATCTGGTAAGACCCGGCTACTATCATGGAATTATTTTCGATTGAAATCATTACTAACTTATACAAAATATAGATTAAATGATATTATCATAACTTCAATTAGTTGTGGTTCCAATTTATTTCTAATTCTATTCACTTATGATTCAGCCCAGTTTATGCCACAATTGTGGCACATCCCTCTAATTCCTTGGTATCTCTCTTCCCAATACAGCTCGATTTCATTATTACATACCGGACATTCGAGCTTTTCATGATCATCATAATTTTTGTGTACAAGTATATTCCCAATTTTTGAAAAAATCAGTACCTTCATTTCTTATTTTTTCCTTGAAATAGTCTTTTGATTCCACGAATAGCCATATCCATTGGGCATGTTTCACAGTAAATCTCCGAATGATTTTGCAAGTGTAAATTCAATTTTTCTTTAGATTCAAATGACATATTACATTCTTTGCAACTAAATTCTGATTTGGATTCTTTTCCGTTAGATTTCATGAATTAATTTTACAACTATGGCATAAAAGAAAATCCTGCAACCGTTAAACTTTCAATTGTGATAATCAAGAGAGTCCCTTAGTATTAGTATAATAATAACAGGTATAATGACAACCCAAGATTTTGCCAGAAGTGCTGCACAATCAGCACAAGAAGC
>JBQTIK010000147.1:0-1869 GCA_052388195.1 Nitrososphaerota archaeon
AGGTCTTGTCTTTCCATTTTTTCAAGTCTCAGTACATCCTTTCTGTCTGATAAAAACTTCAAGTCTTCAGGATCTAGCTTTGAATAGCAATATGGTTTATGACCTGTATTATCAGTCCATAACAAAATTTTTTGTGATTTAGGTTCATAGAACTTTAGAACTGCGGATTTTTTTTGGCTATCGTAGGTTGCTGAAACAAGCAATGCTGACGGCATTGTTGTTGTTACTTCATCTACCGCGCCCAAGACATTTTGTTGCATGTATACTCCTTACTTTGTTGGAATCAAATTTACTTTTGGATTGTCAAGTAAGACCTTTATCCAGTATTCAATTCTTTTCTTGTCCATAATGACGACCTCAAGTCCTGCCTCTTTTAGAAGATCATAATCAGTTTCTGGATATGAGCCAAGACAGACTATGCGCCTTATGCCTATAGTTATGGCCATTTTGCTACACTCCAGACATGTCACAAATGTTGTATAAAGTGTAGTGTCCTTTGTGCCAGAACCCACACCCAAAATGGCACAGTGCATAATCGCGTTTGCTTCAGCGTGATTACAGATACACCTGTCAAGTCCTTGGCCAGACTCTAGCTTTCCTTCTGCCCTAAGAAGACACCTCTTACAGCCTCCCTCAAAGCAGTTTTTTACTCCAGGCGGAGTTCCGTTATAACCCGTTGCAATTTGTCTGTGATCGCGTACAATTACTGCGCCTACCTGCCTTGTTATGCAATTCGATCGGAGCTTGGCTAGCTCTGCTTGTAGCATAAAGTATTCGTCCCAACTGGGACGTTCAAACGATCTTTTCATACAAGCAATGATGATTGCCGTAATATAAGATTTGAAAGAAACTTTTTACTTGTCAAAAAGAAGATGATGTTACTTGGTTTCTCACTACTTAGAACATAAGTTGATCAAAAAAGAGAGCATTGAATATAGAGACTACCAAGTAAATTTGGCAAATCAAGCAATAAAAGAAAACTGTTTGATCGTTCTTCCTACAGGTCTAGGTAAAACAGCAATTGCATTACAAGTTATTGCAGAATTTTTATCAAAAAGAAGAGGGGGGGGTTTATTTCTTGCACCAACAAGAGTTCTTGCACACCAACATTACATGTTTTTAAAAAATAATCTTATGGTAGATGATATTGCTTTCATCACAGGAGAAGATCTTATTACAAAAAGAAAGAAAATGTGGTCTAATAGTGTAATATGTGCAACTCCAGAAATTACAAAAAATGATCTTGACAGGCAACTTGTGAACCCTGATCAGTTTAGCTTGATAATTTTTGATGAGGCACATCGGACTATAGGGGACTATGCCTATTCAGGAATTGCAGAACGTTTCAAAACTACAAATGCCAGAATAGTTGGAATGACTGCAACTCTGCCAAGTGAAAAGGAAAAAGCTACGATGATACTGAGAACATTAAAAATTACTAGCATAGCCCAAAGAACAGAAGATAGTCCTGATGTAAAACCATACGTACAGCAGACAGACACACAGTGGATTACAGTTGAACTACCAGCTGAGATGAAAGAGATACAGGCTTGCATAAGAACAGCGCTAGAATCAAGATATCAAGAGCTACGACGAACTGGTCTTAATCTGTCAGATAACAAATCACTCTCACAGCTTCTAAAGATACGTGAGTTTGTTATAAGACACAACAAAAGAGCTGCCAAGCCGCTTTTCACTGCAATAAGGATAGTTCATGCACTAAATGTTTTAGAGTCTCATGGAATAACGTCATTCTTAAGGTTCTGTGAGAGAACACAAAAAAAGAAAGGTGTTGGAATAAGAGACCTTTTTGAAAATGATCTAAACTTTGTAAAGGCCATCAGGCTTGCAAAGGTTGCTCAAGCAAAT
>JBQTIK010000148.1:0-9044 GCA_052388195.1 Nitrososphaerota archaeon
GAACCTGTCCACTTTGATAGTGTAAGCATTCTTGGTTTCGCCTCCCCCTAGAAGCTTGTCGTAACCAAGTCCTTTAAGATCTATTACCTTTTTTCCTCCTTCTTGTTTTCCAAATTTCGCATAGAAAGAGTCTAGGTCCCTTACACTAATCCATTTTTTTACAAGATTTGGGTGAGGCGGGTGAGTAGAATCATGACCAAAATGATGTGGATCTGTTAGAAGCATCCTGATAAAGTGGTGTTTGTGCATACCAGATCTGCCAAGACCGCCCTTGTGACCACTTGCTCTATGTTGACCAATCTGTCCACATCCGTGATTTCTTCCCCCCCTAAATTTTCTTGTCTTTCTCAATCTAGTTGCCATTTACATCATGTTCCTCACTTGTACAAGAAGTTCCTTGTGACTACCTAAAATTCCTCCTTCACCATACATCTTTTTTGTATTTCGCCTAAACCCATGTTTTGGTGGTGATAGTGCAAACCATGGTTTTAGTGGTTTTAGTTTTGATAATGATGTTGTTCCTTCGACTAAGGATTTGGCAAGTTCATCTGTGCTTTTGAATCCAAGTTTTGTAATGTCATCTGCAGTGATTTTTTTGTATCCACTTGTTCTAGCCCTTTTTTCCAAAAGTTCTTTTGTGGTTGACAAATCTATTTCCTGCCAAGAGACATAGTGCTTTATCTTATCCAACATGCCTTTGGTGTTTTCCTTTGCTGGAATTATTGTCGCTCTAAATTTTTTGTCTAAATGCAATAGTTTAAGCGTGGTTCGTGCCCAATGCGGCACATTTATTGTTCCCCTCATTCGCACTACCAAGAAAGCATTTGCCACTATCAATCAACCTTGACTAAATGTCTGTCTTAGGCAGTTAAGAACGGCCCTAGATGTAGAAGTCATTGTATTTGTAGAACCCTTACTTTTTGTCCACACATCTTTTAGTCCTGCAAGTTTCAAGAGGTTTCTAATATTTCCCCCAGCTACCAGTCCAAGACCCCTTGGTCCTGGTATAATCTCGACTGTTACACTTCCTCCTCTGCCTCTTACCTTAAACGGAACAGAATGTGGTTGGTCACATCTACACTCCCAACTTCCACAGCCAAGTTTCACCGGACTTACAGCAAGATATGCTGCGTTTGTAGCTTTTTCAATTGCAATTCTCATTTGTTTTGATTTTCCTTGACCTATTCCAAGCCAACCACTTTCATCACCAGCTGCAACAAGTGCCTTGAATCTAGTGTATTCACCGTTGGTCGTCTGTTTTTGTACAATTCCTACATCAATTACTTCCGTTTTAATACTTGGCAAAAGTTTTTTGATTATCCCAGCTTCCTGAATTCTATAACCGTTTTCATAAATTTCTTTCATGGAGATAATCTTGCCAGTGTTTACCAACATACCAAGTTTTGTTCGTGGGACCCACTGCTCTTCTTGTTCTCTTCGTTCTCTCCTAAGTTTTTGTTCTGTATGACTCATTTGGTTTTAACCTCACTATCTATTGTGGACTTAACTTTGCTGACATCATTTGCAACCTTCAGATGTTTACCTGCAAGTCTTTCTTCATCTGGAAATGTTTCTTCGTCTGCGGGCACTTGTAGACCTGCATCAATTACACCTTTTAGTGCTGCTGCCATTCTTTGTGTGTATCTTCTTGTTCCACTGTAAAAAACTGCATCTTTGGTACCATGTGCAAGTGCTTTCTTTCCAGCAAGGTATCCTGTTAGATATGCGGCCGGTATACTTTTTCTTGAGCCCTTCCAGCCCTTTCCAAGAAGGGATCTTGAATGTGCCGATGCAAGCACTTTGTCACCTTGCATCTCTGGTTTATGAATTTGTACCAGAGTGTTCTCGCTTGAAATCTGCACAGTGATAAAGTCTCGTCTACCCATTAGAAGATTTCTTCTTTTTCTATAGTTGGTCTTCTCTTCCCGCAGTCGACGCAGTATTTGTGAATATGCCATTTACTAACCTCTTTCACAAAAAATTTCGGTAAAGCTCTTATAAACGTTAGACTCGGAGCAGTGCAATCATCAAAGATTTTTGTACATGCAATCTGTTTTCAGCTTCGTCCCAAACAGATGATTGTGGTCCATCTATTACTGAGCTTGTTACTTCCTGCCCCCTTTTTGCTGGAAGGCAGTGCAGAAAAATTGCATTTTGTTTAGCTTTTTTCATCAAAGATGAGTTTACTTGAAAGTTTGGCAGAAAATCCTTTGCCCTATCAGTTGTTTGATGGTGTATGGATACAAATGTGTCAGTCATCACCACATCAGCATTCTTTACAGCTAAGTTAGGATCATGTAATAGTTCAATATCAGTGAACTTTTTGGATTCCTTTACAACCCTAGGATCTGGCTCATATCCTTTTGGTGTTGCAATTGCAATATCAATTCCTGTCTTAGCACATCCATAAATCATTGAATTGCAAACGTTGTTGCCATCTCCAATCCATGCAAGCCTCAAGCCACTAAGCTTCTTCTTTTTTTCTTTTATTGTCATAAGATCTGCTAATGTTTGACATGGATGAAAAGAGTCTGACAGTCCATTTATCACAGGAACAGCCGAGTTTTTTGCAAGTATTTCTATCTCTTCGTGGGCGTACACTCGTGCCATTATAATATCGACATAGCGCGAAAGTGTCTTTGATGTGTCTTCAATTGTTTCGCCTCGTGCAAGCTGCAAGTCGTCTGAAGACAGATTTAGAGCATGTCCTCCTAACTGAAACATTGCAGTTTCAAAGCTTACACGAGTGCGTGTTGAGGGTTTTTGAAATATCATTGCAAGGGTTTTGTTCTTTAGTAATGGTTTGCAAATTTCAGCCTTGAGTTCCCTTTTTAGCTTTATTGCACTATCAATGATTACGCCGATTTCTTTTTTGTCAAGCTCATTTAATGTGAGCAGATCTTTTGTTTTGAGCTTCATTTGCTTCCCCAACCAAATAGAGAATGCTTCTTTTTAGGTTTAGTATCTTCTTGCAAAGTCTGTTTTTCTCCGCCTTTTGGCCTACCTTGTGAAATCCATTTTTTGATTTTTGTTGCTAATTCAATAGCTTCTTTGTCATTTTCTGGTGGTGGTATGTCAAAGAGCTCAGAATATTTTTGAATGTCTTTTGTTTCAAGGCCTGCAAAAGGATCAGAATCCTCATCTTTTTTCTGTGACATCTCTTGTTTTACATATTTAGGTTCAGTTTTTGTTTCTATTTTAATTTCAGGTTGCTGTACAGATGTTTTTGGTTCTATTTTTTCAATCACATTAGACGTATCCTGTTGTGGCTTTGTTATTTTGATTTCTGGTTGAGCTAGTTGTGTAGGTGTAATTTCTTGTGCTTCTCCAAACAAGGTTTCCAAAAACGATTCCTTATCAAAGATCTTCAAGTCTTTGTATTCTTGTCCAACACCTAGATACAGAATTGGAGTTGATGTCACTTTTACTATTGAAATAGCGGCACCTCCGCGTGCGTCAGCATCGCTTTTTGCAAGTATTGCACCATCAAACTTAGTATATTGATGAAATTCTCTAGCTTGATTTACTGTATCATTACCTGCAAGCGAATCTCCCACAAAGAGTTTCAGGTCAGGGTTTACAACCTTGGTGATTTTTGCTATCTCGTCCATGAGATTCTTGCTTGTCTGCATCCTTCCCGCCGTATCAATTAGGATGCAATCAATTTTGTGGGACTTGGCATAAAGAACTGCATCACGGGCAACAGCCGCTGGATCAGAACCATAGTTTTGTGCTATGATCTTTAGGTTAAGCTTCTTTGCGTGTTCGCTTAGCTGTTCAATTGCACCTGCCCTATAGGTATCAGCTGCTGCAATAACAACAGAGAGCTTGTTTTGTTGTAAAAGATGTGCAACCTTTGCTAATGTAGTAGTCTTTCCTGTACCATTTATACCCAAAAATAATATAATGTAGGGTTCTCCCGTCTCCTTTTTCTTTATGATATTTGTTAAAATGTCAATTTTTCCTGTGGTATCAAACAAGTTAGAGATGTTTTGTCGTAGAGTCTGTTTAACTATGTTTGCTACCTGCTCTTTTTCAACCGTTGTCCCAATTAGTTTCTGTTTTAAATCTGATTTTAGTGAGTCAATAACTTCAGTTGCAACATCAGACTCCATCAGTGCAACTTCAAGCTCAAATAAAACCTCCTCTATGTCTTTTTCTTTTAGCTCCTTTTGGCCAAAACTTTTGGCTGCAGAAGAAAACGCATTCCTTAGTTTGTCAAACATGATATTTTGCCTTTTACTGCTTTGAACCGCGGCTTGCTTGTATTAGCCTATTGATTTCCTTTTGACCTTGTTCAAGTCTTACTGCAATGTCTTGCTTTTGAGCAGAAATTTGCTGTAGCGCAACTTCTAATTCCTTAATCCTTGCTTCCACATAATTAATTGCAGAATTTTTATCGTGTTCGATGGCGGCACCTGCACCCACACTGACAAGCATTTTATCATCTGGCTTTATGGTTGCTTTTACATATGCTCCCATACCCATTGGCACAAGAGTCTCGTATGGCGTGTTACCGTCTAGCGCCTTCATTGATTCTATTGCACCAGATGCTTCTTGCATAAGTCTGATGACAGCTTCTTCTTTTTGTATCAAGTCTGCCATGTAAGCTTCAAGTGCCTGCATCTGTTGGATTAGTGCTTGGGCTTGTTCTTCACTCATTTGCAAAAAATTCTCTTTCCCACGTATAAATGCATTCTGACCTATACTTCTGGTAAGATGTCAGAGGGCAACCTTTGAAAATTCTCGCTGTTAAGTTTCTGGGTTTGGTACATATCTCAAACACTCAGTTGAGCTAGTTTTGTTTCCTGTTATCCAGTCCCAGAATAGCATCATCTCCACGTCTTTTTCAACCATTTGCCTTTTGTTTGCAAGCCACATCTTGATTAGATTTTCGATCTTATTCTATCCTAAATCTAGCTTAACCTATCTGTGTTAATAAAAAAAGAGAAAAAGCTTATTTTGCTTTTGAAAGTCTGTTGTCTACTTCGTCCCAGTTTACTACGTTCCACCATGCTGCTATGTAGTCAGGGCGTCGGTTTTGATATTTTAGATAGTAAGCATGCTCCCATACATCCAATCCTAACAAAGGAATCAAACCCTTTGTTCTAGGACTCGTCTGGTTTGGCATGGTTGTAAATTCAACCTTCTTACTTTGTGGGTTGTAAACTAGCCAACCCCAACCACTGCCTTGTATTGCACCAGTATCTTTTGAGAATTTTTCTTTGAATTGTGCAAAGCCGCCAAAAGATGACTTGATAGCGTCAGCCACTTTGCCTCCTGGTTCTCCTCCACCATTTGGTTTCATGTTGTTCCAAAATAGCGTGTGGTTATCATATCCTCCACCGTGGAAGTTAACTGCGCCCCTTACGTTTTCAGGCACCTTATCCAAGCTGGCAAGTAGTTTTGTGAGTTCCATATTTTGCAACTCTGCACTTAGACTTTCTAAAGCGGTGTTCAGACCATTTGTGTAGGCCTGATGGTGTTTTGTGTGGTGAATTTCCATTGTTTGCGCATCAATGTGCGGTTCAAGCGCATTGTATGCATAAGGCAATTTTGGAAGTTCGTATTTTGCCATGTAACCCCCCACGCATAGATACAATTTATGGCTTTGGTTGTGCAATGGATTTTATCTGATTAGATTATGAAAAGTCTGATGGAGTTTTACAAAATCATATTTTTTTCTGTTGTTGTGGTTTTCTGCACTGTTTTTATTTTATCAAATATAGAAAATGGGCAAAAAATAGAGGCATATCTGGAAAAAAGTGTGCCTCTTATTGGTGCTGATCTTCCAAGAAATCTTGGTTTTGAAGGAGTGGGAATCAAAATTGCTGTCATAGATACTGGAATAGATTACAATCATCCTGATCTTTTTGGTTTTGGTCCTGATGGAAAGGTAGTCGGAGGATATGATTATGTTGACAAAGATGAGGAACCAATGGATACAAATGGCCATGGAACAGAAGTGGCGGGAATCATTGCTGCTAACGGAATTCTAAAAGGAGTAGCGCCAAAGGCAAAGCTAATCGCGTACAGGGTTTCATCAACTGGAGAATCAGTTTCATCTGATTTTATAGTTGAAGCGATTCATCGTGCAATTGAGGATCAAGTTGACATTATTAACATAAGCTTGGGTGTAAACAAAACAAATGATAAGCTTGATAGTGCTGTTAAAGAAGCTGTAAGGAATGGAATAGTTGTTGTTGCAGCTGCAGGAAATAACGGTCCGGGAATTGGCACAATTGGCAGTCCAGCAAAAAGTGTTAGTGCCATAACAGTGGGAGCTTCATATAACAATATTACTTCAAGTCTTGTTTCAACATTTGAAGTAGAAGAAAAACAATACCAAGTACTTCCTATGCTTGGAACGACTGCTTTGTCTGAACCAATTACTGCAAGAGTTGTCTTTGGCGGATATGGGAGGGTACATGAACTAGATAGCTTGGATCTTAAGGATTCAATTTTACTTGTGGAGAGAGGAAGTGATGTAAAAGGAGAAACAATCTATTTTTCTGAAAAAGAACACAATGCAGCACAAAGTGGAGCCAAAGCAGTCATAGTTTACAATAATGAGGCTGGAATATTCTTTGGCGAGCTTGCTCATCCAAATGCTGATTCGGGTTATCGCCCCACCATACCTGCGTTATCAATGTCAAGAGATGATGGCCTTGCCCTAAAAGAAGTTCTACAAAAAAAGACAAGTGCAAAATTGAATGTGTTTTATCACCCAGATTTTGTTACGCCTTTTAGCTCACGTGGACCAGTATCACCATTTTACATAAAACCAGATCTTGTAGCACCAGGTGTGTTTGTAAACTCTACTCTTACAGGAGGAAAATACAATCTGACAAGTGGAACAAGTTTTGCAGCTCCACATGTATCTGGAGCCATTGCATTACTTTTAGAGAAAAATTCAGACCTTAAGCCTTCTGAAGTTGCTTCCATACTTTCCACCACATCCGAACCAGTATCAAACCCTTACGGAAGTATTTTTCCAGTTGAAGTATCTGGGAGTGGAAGAATCAATCTTACCAGAGCATTTTCTGCAGATATGATTATCGTACCACACAACCTTGTCTTCAATATCTCTCTTGAGAAACCATTTCAGGAAAAATCATTGCATCTGAAAAGCATTCAAGGAGTAATACCACCTCTTGAAATAGAATTTTTGGTAGAAGAAAGTGGCATAAACTTTGAACACTCTTTTGAAAGTGATTTACTGAATGTCATGGTATCTCTCACTGAAGAAAAACTTGGAGATTTTGAGGGTATGCTTATACTACGTGACGGTAAAACACGCTACCACATACCAATTCTTATTCATATAACAAAAGGTACGATCAATGCAATAGAAAAAGATGGAATGCTAAGTTTTAGCCTTGATTATCCAAAAACTTGGTCATATGCAAAAATTTCTGTAATAAGTATAGAAACCGGTCAGACTAGGATCACATCAATCACACCTGAAAAAATCCCAACACTTGTAGCATATGATGCAGGTGAGAATTGGATTGAAGCTCAGATAACTACACAGAATGGAACTGACACTGCATATGGAACTATAACAGTACAACATCCTTCAGAAAAAACGGGGCTAGAATTTTTTGAATTACTTGGCATTCCTCTAAAGCACATTCTTATAATCTCAGGAATACTTGTAGCAGCCGTTATAGTGGGATTAAGGTTTAGGCATTCTTGATGTATTATGAAATGTGGGGCCCTGCATCCACTATTTCTTTTGGTGTATCTCCAAATTTCTTAAAGTTCTCTACAAACATCTGCGCAAGCTTCTTTGCAGAAAGATCATATGCATCTTTTTCTACCCATGTGTTTTTTGGATTTAGTATCTCTGTAGGTACATCAGAACATGTGGCAGGTACATCTAGATTGAATATTTCGTCGTGTCTATACTTTACAATGTCAAGCGTGCCTGTGAGCGCGGCTGTGACCATGGTTCTTGTGTACTTGATGTTTATTCTTTTGCCAATTCCATAAGGCCCACCAGACCAGCCGGTGTTGATTAAATAGACTATAGTATTATGTTTTGTAATTTTGTCACCGAGCATCTTTGCATATACTGATGCGTGGCGTGACATGAACGGTGCACCAAAGCATTCTGAAAAAGTTGCTTTTGGTTCTGTTATTCCTCTTTCTGTTCCCGCCAGCTTGCTTGTATATCCTGACATAAAATGATACATAGCACCTTCTTTTGTCAGTCTGGCTATTGGTGGCATTACACCAAAGGCATCAGCGGTTAGAAATACAATGACTTTAGGGTTTCCTCCCAAGCTTGGTATAACTGCTCTGGGAATATAATCTAGTGGATAAGCAGCGCGAGTATTTTCAGTAATGCTTCCGTCATTAAAGTCAGGTGCTATTGTGTTCTTGTCTATCACAACATTTTCTAAAACAGTACCAAATTTTACTGCGTCCCATATCTGTGGCTCCGCTTCTTTATTCAGATTTATGCACTTTGCATAACAACCTCCTTCAAAGTTAAAAATTCCTTTGTTAGACCATCCATGCTCGTCATCTCCTATTAGCATTCTATTTGGATCTGCTGATAGTGTTGTCTTTCCTGTACCAGAAAGTCCAAAAAAGAGGGCAGTGTCACCATCTTTTCCAACATTTGCAGAGCAATGCATAGGAAACACGCCACGCTCAGGAAGAATATAGTTCATCATAGAAAACATTGCTTTTTTTATTTCTCCTGCATATGAGGTGGTTCCTATTAACACAGTCTTTCTTGAGAAGTTTATCAGAATAAACGCATCACTTCTTGTTCCATCAACTTCTGGTATAGCATTAAAGTCGTTTATTGCAAACAAGGTAAATTCTGGGGTGTGTGATTCGAGCTCTACAGCTGAAGGTCTGATGAAGATTTGCCGTGCAAAAAGATTCTGCCAAACACGGTCATTTATTATACGGATCGGCAATCTGTTTTCAGGGTCTGCTCCAATAAAACTATCAAGGACATAGATCTCTTTTCCTTCTATGTGTTTTTTCATCTTTTGAAAGATTTTTTCAAACTTTTCCTCAGAAAA
>JBQTIK010000149.1:0-1890 GCA_052388195.1 Nitrososphaerota archaeon
AGCAGAAAATATTCCACGTTTGTCAACAACTCTTCTTGCACTGTCTAGCTTTGGAATTTTTCTTGCAAGCTTAGAATCAAGTCCTAGGATCTCTTTTGCTCCATTTCTTTTCAAGATCTTTGCAATAGCCTTCTTTCTTTTTTTGCTAGAATAGAAAAGGTTGATCTCGATCTTTGCATTCACAGTTTTTGCTAGCTGTACAATCTCCTTTGGGCAGAGTGCCGACAAGTTTCCATTGACTGAAATTATGGGCGATTTAGCTGAAATAAGAGTAATGGCAGCGGCTTTGATGGCTTTAAAGGCATTTTTTGATGTCTTTTCGCCTATTAGATAGTCAAAGGCTTCCCCTCTACCATGCGCCATCAAACCCTCTTCTAGAACAAGACCAGATTTGTAGCCCTGGACAAGCTTCTCTCTAATATGCAGGGATGCAGCCCTGGGGTGCGTTTGTGGAATTAACACTGAGAGACTCTGGCTCCACTTTTGTCAATCCCAGATTTGATGACAATGCCGTCGTATTTTTTCAAAATTTTCATTACTTGATCTTCTTTTGATTTTGGAACAAGAGTGAATATAGTTTCTCCAAACATAGCTACGCCACACTTGATACCATTGTCTTGAAGATCGTTTATCACCGCATCCATCTTGGGCGTGATCACACGAACATACTTTGCAAACTCCAAAGACATGTCAAGAAATTCAAGATAATCCCTTGATTGTATGAGCTTGCTAACCATCTTTCCTCCAAGACCATTTATTCTGTGCAACTCGTTTTTCAAGAATTTTTTTGTCGAAATTGGAGAAAAACAAATCAGAATAGCTGAAGAGTTGTTATAAATTTTTTTCAGACTTCCAATACCTGGCGCACCCTGTTTTGTTCTAATCTCAAAACCACCATAATATGATGAAAGAACTGTTCCAAGGCCAGTCTTGCAATCAATTTCTGCATTATGTGCTATTTGCCCAACCTGAGTTCTTGTAAGATTTGTTTTCAAGGCTTTGTTTAATGCAAAAGCAAGACTTAGTGCAACAGCTCCACTTGATCCCAATCCATAACCAACTGGAATCGCTATATGGTGTTCTACATCTACAAAGACACTCTCCTTTACAAGCTTGAAAAATTCACCAATCACAAACTCAGAAACTTGAGTGTTGTCTGCTTGATATCCTGTTACTTTGATCTTAAATCCAGGTTTCTCAGAACCTGTAACCTTTACATGTGTAGTCACGCCTTCCTTTATGCAAAAACCTGCTCCCAGAGATCCCTGATGCTCGGGTCTTTTTTGCTCTAATTCTGCCTTGAAAAAGCCAGTAATATGACCTGGACAAAAGGCTACTGCCTGCATGACGAAATTTAAATTTGAGTAAAATATAAAAATAGTGATTAAATTATTTATATTGATTTAAACTGACTAAATTCATTCGGCGCCTACAAAAGATAGGAAGTAGCATACTGGTTTCATTACCAAAAGAATGGATTGATGCCAACAAGCTGGAAAAAAGCGACGAAGTTGAAGTTGAAACCGGCTCAAACAGCCTTTCCATTACCTTATCTGAGGAACACAGAGCCCCAAAAGAAGTTGTAATACCATATCCAGTTTCAAAAGAAGAAAACATCATCGCAGACATAACAGGCGCATATCTTCTTGGATATGATATAATAAAGATAAAGGGCAAATCGGCAATTTCTATTGAAGATCGCGAAAAGATCCGCTCTTCAATGCGAAGATTGGTTGGAATGGAGATTGTTGATGAAGATTCATCAAATGTAAATGTGCACTTTCTTTTGGACGCAACAACCCTTAGTCCGGAAAAAATCCTAAAACGCATGAGCTCAATTGCACTTGGGATGTTTCGTGATACACTAAACACTTTGACATCTGAAGATAA
>JBQTIK010000150.1:0-3136 GCA_052388195.1 Nitrososphaerota archaeon
TTTTATTTAATGGTTAAGATTTTCTTTTTCTATAAATTTCTGCAATATGTTTTCAATGATAGCTGGTGACGAAGATTGTTTTATTGAGTCCACAAGTTCTTTTTCTTCAATTTCGTAACAATTTAGAAGATCCTGCTCGTCTTTGTAAAAAAGCAAGACTTTGTCTTTGTATATGCAATAGTAGAGTTTGTCAGTCACCATCTTTTCTGGCTTTATCTTTACTCCTTCTGGTTCTGCAGCAACAGGATAATCCACAGCTGACTTCTTAGTCCTAGAAGATATTTAGATTGTTGGATTCGATAGTGTAATAAGCAATTTTTTGGTTTTAGAATAAGATGGAACAGAGAATTGTATTTCATGTCGATTTTGATTACTTTTATGCTCAGTGCGAAGAGCTACGCAAGCCAGAGCTGAAAACAAAACCTGTTGCAGTTTGTGTTTTTTCAGATCGTGGTGGAGACAGTGGCGCAATAGCAACTGCAAACTACGTCGCAAGAAAATATGGTGTCAAGTCTGGCATGCCTATAAAATTTGCCAAAAAAAAACTAGAGGGAATGCCAGAAGCAGTCTTTCTGCCTACTGATTTTGATTATTATTCTGAGGTATCACAAAAGGCCATGAACACAATAAAAGAATATGCAGACATTTTTGAGTACGTTGGAAAAGACGAAGCATACCTAGATGTCTCAAAGAGAACTGGCGGTAGTTTTGTAAACGCGGGTCACCTAGCTCAACAGCTAAAAAACGCAGTACGCAATTCTACAAAACTTTCTTGTACCATAGGGGTATCAATTAACAAACTTGTATCAAAGATTGCATCAGATTTTAAAAAACCAGATGGGTTAACTATAGTTCTGCCAGAAAGGATGGAGGCTTTTTTGGATCCGCTGCCAATAAGAGTCATTCCTGGAATAGGCAAAAAAACCGAGGAAAAATTTGCAGAGATGGAACTTGAAACAATTTCTGATCTAAAAAAGCTTGATGTATTTTCTCTCAACAGCATGTTTGGAAGAAAAACTGGCGCATATATCTACAATGCGGCAAGAGGAATAGACGACGAGCCAGTTTCACAAAGACAAGAGGCAACTCAATACAGCAGAATAACCACACTAAAACAGGATTCAAAGGACTATGACTTTTTGGCAAAGGACCTTGAAAGACTCTGTGAAGATGTGCATGCCACGATACTAAAGGATAATGTGCTATTCAAATCAGTTGGCATACAGTTTGTTCAGTCTGATCTTTCAAATAAGACCAGATCCAAGACGCTAAAAAATTCAACCTCAAGCCTTGATGAGCTAAAAAAGACCGCACTACAGCTTCTTCGTGAATCATTAGAGGATCAGAGTATGCTAGTACGCAGAATTGGAGTCAAAGTCTCGGAGCTTTCCCAAGTATCTGGTCAAGATAGTATTACTAGATACTTCTAGGTAGTAATTCCCATACGAGAGGCCAATCTTTTGTGTTCTTCAAGAGTTATCCACTCTACATGCAGATAATCCAAAATTTCCTTGTTGTTCATGTCAAGCCGTTTTGCTTCTTTAACAGCTATTTCATATGCTTCAATTTCTGTGGGCCTATCAACATAGGAATATGATTTATCATACAGATCAAGACCTTGCCTTTGTTGTTTTACATGAACAAGCTCATGAACAATATCAAGATACAAGATTTTTGAATCTGATTTTTGTAGATGTTCAAGTCCAATTACTATTGAAGCATCATCATTTTTTACAAACATGTAGTGATCATTTTTCTCAACTATAACATTTGTTTTTGAAAATACATCGTCAAGCTCTTTTTTTGTTTTAAAAATTTGCGTAAGAATTGTAGCTCGTTTTAATCCGTCAAATATCTCGTTAAGAGCGTAGGTTCCAGGTTTTATCTCTCTATTTATTTTGATCATATTCTTTTTTAGCAATTTCTAGTCTTTTTATTCGTCTTGTTTCTACATATGTTACAATAAGTAAGAAAATAAAAAGCCAAGGCAGAAACATTATTTCGCCTGCTACTGAATGAAACTCTTCAAATTCTGCCACATTTGTTGATATCTTTAGTGCAAAAATCGATAGTGAAAATATTCTAATCATGTTGACGCCAATTGTACCTATTATGCCTAATACGAAATATGCCACCTTTCTTTTTGGTGGAATGTTCATCTTAAACAAGAAAGCCATCATAACAAGTGAGTAGATTATTACACTGTGTACTCCAGCGGAGGGCCAGAACACTTGTAATGCAAATGGACCATGATCACCTCTCAAAAACATAATGTTGTCCCGTGCACTTGCCATTCCCAAATCTAAGGCAGTTATTATCCATGCATTTGTCTGCACTAGATATGGTACTACATACTGTAACGGTCCTAAAGTGTCATATGGAAAGAAGGCATCAAGTGATAAAATGACGGCGCTACCTGCTATGAAGATAGGCCCTGCTGGAGATATTCTTACCCATTTTTTCCCAAACAATATGCTCATAGTAGCAACAAGAAAGATAGCCAAGATGATAAAATCCCACATCCATGTCCACGAAAATATTAGCTGAACGTTGTAGTTTGGGGCTACCGAAATAATGTAATCACGTAATCCAAACTCAAGACTAATAAGATACGCCATTGTGAGAGCTGCAAGCGGTACCGCTGCAAGTAGTCTTTTTTTTGATATGACAAGCTTTAGTCCAACAAGCTCTGCTACAATAAATGCCAATGCAAAAAGGAACCCACCTCTTCCTTGATTCCAGCTTAAGCTAAACGAATCAGGGAAGGCAGCAAGTGCAAATATGATTGGGCTTGCAATTAATAAGATTGCAAAAATTGTACTTTTGTCTTGCATCATCTAACCAGCGATGTGGGGCAAATAAAAACGTAGGAGCTAAAAATAGTCTGAGATTGATTTTTGACTTCTTGCCTTTTGTAGCTTACTTTTTGCAAGCCATTCTTTTTTGTCTATACTAAGACTCCTGCATGCAAGATCAAGTCCTTCCTCCAGAGTTGATACCAGGTACGGTCTTTGTTTCATTGCCATACGTAGTCCCTCACGTACTTGCCACACACCCACAGGGACAGCATATTCTGGTCTTATCTCCCTTAATACAATAGCTCCAGCCTGAACTTTATTTTTAAAAAGATATTCTG
>JBQTIK010000151.1:0-22178 GCA_052388195.1 Nitrososphaerota archaeon
TGGGATTACCAGTCATTTGACGTGGACGGTCCTTTCTTTGACCCCGCTTTATTCCTAGTTAATGGCGTATCAGTTCAACTTACTAATAATTTTGGTCCAACAGCTCAAAGTGGTACAACAACAGTCACTGTTGCTACAGGTGATGTCTTTGGTTTTAGAATTCATACTGTAGATAACATCTTTGGAAGAGGAGCCTTTACATCTATCAACCACCTGGAAACACCAGACTGTAATGCTCACTATCTTGGATATGATGTAGTTAAGACAAAGGGTAAATTCAAAAAGACAAGTGTCGAGCTAACAGACCAGTTTGAAGGGGGCATATTTGGGGTCAAAAAGCCAGAAAGACTGTACAACTCTGTTGACAAAAACGGAGAAGGCATCAATGATCCAGTTACACATATGGTTGGATACAAGATTAACTTAAAAGGTGACGATGATGACGATGATGACGAGGACATGATAATTGCCAGAGTGCTAGTTTCAAACCAGTTTGGCGACATAACCTTGGATGTAAAAGAAGAAAAACTCTTGCTTGTGCCATCAACAATGAACCACGTGTTCTCACCAGCGCCACTAGAAACAACTCTGCTTGATCACTTCAAGTGTTACAACGCTGATGTCACAGAAGGCACGCCAGAGTTTGAAAAGAGAATTGTCTTCTTGGCTGATCAATTTGAAACAAAGAGATTCGAAGTCAAGGCTCCAAAACTGTTGTGCAACCCAGTACAAAAAATACATGATGGCAGTACAAGTGAAATCAATGATTCTGAAAACCACCTCCTATGTTACGATGTAAAGTCAGCTAAAGGAGAGCCAAAGCACCAAAAGAGAAGCGTATTTACCAACAACCAATTTGGTCCTGAACAGCTAGACACAATACGGGAAACGGAGTTGTGTGTGCCGTCGAAAAAGACAATATTGGAACAACCATCCATCATATCAGAACCAGACATTGATCTTAACGCTGATGATTAGACACTGGAAAGTTATCGGTTGATCACGAACGAAGTTTATGAGTAATCAACCGTAGATTTGACAGAACCTATATTAGAAATACTTTTTACATCCACTTCTTGCCTAGCTTATGTGAATCTTAAGGAAAAAATAATCGAGTTTCCTGATTTTCCAACTAAAGGGGTTTTGTTTAGGGACATAAGTCCTCTTTTAAAAGATCCAGAAACAATTTCCTTTATTGTAAATGAGTTTTCTAAACGTTACAAATCAACGGAGATAGATCTACTTGCCGGAATAGAGTCAAGAGGATTTCCACTAGCTTGTGCATTAGCATTAAAATACAAAAAAGGGATGGTCATGATTCGTAAACAAGGTAAATTACCTGGCAAGACAGAAAAAGTGTCATACAATATAGAATATGGCAATGCAACAATGGAAATTCAAAGTGATGCAGTAAAGAGTGCTCAGAGGGTGCTAATCTGTGATGATCTACTTGCCACTGGAGGAACAGCAAAAGCGGCAGCGAGTCTAGTAGAAAAAATTGGTGGAAGGGTAGCAGGATTTGCCTTTATTGTAGAATTAACAGAGCTTAAGGGTTCAGAAGTAATTAAAAATTACAAGTATGAATCACTGGTGAAGTATTGATGGAACAGGCTGAGATTGGCATCTTTGGTGGAACTGGAATTTATGATTAAGGATTACTTTCAGAAAGTAAAGAAATTACAATGGACACACCATTTGGAAAGACTTCAGACTCTATAACAGTAGGAATTTTCAAAGGCAAAAAGGTGGCCTTTATGCCAAGACATGGAAAAAAACACACCATTCCACCCCATCTGATCAATTTCAGAGCAAATATCTGGGCCTTCAAAGAGATGGGCATAAAACGAGTAATTGCTCCTTCCGCAGTTGGTAGTTTAAAAAAAGAGCTAAAACCAGGCGACTTTGTATTACCTTCACAGTTTCTTGATTTTACAAAATCAAGAAAATACTCTTTTTTTGAGGAAAACAAAGTAATCCACATATCAGTAGCTGATCCCTTTTGTCCAGAACTTCAGAATGCAGTGAATGAGGCTGCAAAAAAAATGCATCTTAAGATTCATAAAAATTTCACATATGTTTGCATAGAAGGTCCCAGGTTTTCAACAAAAGCAGAATCCAAATTCTACAAAGAGGTTGTAGGAGCTGATATAATTGGTATGACTCTTGTACCAGAATGTCAGCTTGCAAGGGAGGCTCAGATGTGTTATGTCTCAATTGCTACTGTGACAGACTATGACGTTTGGACAGAGAAACCAGTAACAGCAAAAGAGGTCATGGAGACTTTAACAAAAAACATTGAAATAACGAAAAAAATTCTTTCAATTCTTCCTGATTTTATTCCACAAAAAAGAAGTTGTAACTGCGAAAAAGCGCTATCAGAAGCCCAGTTCTAGCCATCTGCAAAATACTCTTTTGTGATACCTTCTGGAATAGTTATGTCACCGTGAACAAGTTTTTGTTGAAGATCGTTTATAACATCATCTACGTTGTAACCCAATTTAATAAGTGCCTTCTGTGTAGTTTTTGATATTTTTGCGCCAATGTTATGTCCACCTATTCTTCCAAAAGCTATAGCATTGAATCGAAAGGAGTGTTCATCTATTGTAAAGGTCCCAGTAATCTTGGCAGCTATCTGGCTTCCATGAACGTTGCGGATATGAACTTTTATGTTCATACAAAAGACCTAGATCTCAACTGCTTTATTAACAGAATTTTCTATTAGAAAATTCCAGTGTTTTTCGTCGTTTACTTTAAAGTCGTTTACCTTTAGCATGATAACCTCTTCACCCATACATTCATGCTGGATTTCATCCTCTTTTTTAAGCTTAACAAGTTTCCATTTTTCTTTGTGTTTTCTTAGATTACATACGAGAACAGACCACTTCTGATCCGAAGAGATTTTTGGCATTCCCACATAATCCACTATGTTTTCAATGCCCAGCTGCTTTTCCTCGCAAAAATGTTTTTTGCATATAACACAACGCCAAATATCGATTGAGCCAATTGTTCTTTTTTCATAGTTTATGTTTGTGACGCCGTAGTAAACTATTTGATGATTACATGAGTCCTGATCTGCTGTCATTGATCATCAGCAGATAGTGGTTCTATTTAGTTCTTGCATCGTCATATGGTTTTTCTAAAACAATTGAGATGTTGTCTACAAGAAGATTTTTTTTAAATTGAATATTTTCTCTTCTACACATTCGCCTGTACATGTTTACAACAGCAAACCTTGGATGCATGGATTCAAACTCCAATTTTGTTATGTCAATAAAGCCGCCAAGATCTATGAGTTTTTTTGCGTTCACTAAAGCTTCATCATTGGATATTCCTAATTTTTTTGCTATATCTTCTGCAGTCATCCTGCCATTTTTTATAACCAAGACAAAAATTTTAGCTTGAATTGGTGAAAGCTTCAGTTCTGCGACAAGCTTTTCTTCAACAGTATCCAGGCTCACACTCATAACGCTGAGAAAATCTCTGTCATAATTAAAGATAGATGACATAAATTTATAGTTGGAATTAAATATTAAGCCACATCAGTTTATCTATGAAACTAGTTGTGGGAATCACCGGAAGTTCAGGTATTCTCTACGGAATAAGAATGCTTGAGGTTCTCAAAGAATGTAATGTTGATACTCACCTTATTATGACAGAGTGGGCAAAAAAGTGCCTTACCTTAGAAACCGATTATGATTTCAAATACGTAAGATCTCTTGCAAATCATTATTCTGATGACTCAAACATGGCTGCAAGTGTTTCAAGTGGCACTCACAAGACAGGTGGGATGATTGTTATTCCCTGTAGCATGAAGACACTATCAAGCATAGCAAATGGGTATGACGAAACTCTTGTGGCACGAGCAGCTGGTGTAACCCTAAAAGAATCAAGAAAATTGTTGCTGGTTCCACGGGAAACACCTCTAACCAGCATAAACATAGAAAACATGTTAAAGTTGGCAAGAATTGGTGTAGTAATTCTTCCTGCCAATCCAGGCTTTTATAACAGACCAAAAAACATCGATGACATACTCAATCATATTGTTGGAAAATGTCTTGACCAGTTTGACATCGAACATAAACTGTACAAGAGATGGGAAACTACTTAGTGTTTTGCGTCAAAGAAAGATTTTTTTGCAATCTTTAACACAAAACCCATCACAATAAAATGTACAGCAAGTCCAGCAATTGCAGCTTCAACTACATTTTTAGTATAACCTATGCTATGAAAAATGCTGCAAGAGAAGGCACACTGATTATAACAACAATAAGAGATCCTTTGCAAAAAATTCTTTTCTAGATCTCTTTTTTGGCATGTCATCGTTATCCAAATTGTTCACTAGATGCATGCAAGGTATAAAAATCTGACACACCAAAAATCAAAGATCCTTTATATTTGGTCTAGTGGTGGAATATGCAGAACAATTTGACAAGCTACAAAAAGAGATATTCAAACGATAAATCGCTTGATTTTATCATACCTCTTATGGTTTTGTTGTTTTTAGGTATAGTATACATCATGTCATTGAGAGCTTCTCATGGATACGTCAGCTTTATTTTAATTGGTGTTGCTGCTGCCATAATGATCTACTGGGTACGAGTCCTAAAGAAGATGACAAAGGACAGCCAGCCACAATACACCACAAAGGAAAGCGATACAAAGAATTGGGTATACGATCTTATAAAAGGGGATCAAGAGATAGTCTTTGTAGCCGAAGTTCCAGGACCAGAAGACATGGTAAGTGTAAGATTAATCGATGGAATTTTGTATATACGTGGATCTAGTCGCTTTTCTAAAGAAGTGCCAATCGAGGTGACACCAGATATGGGAATTCATGATTTCAAGTATAGAAACGGCGTACTTACATTAAGAATAAAAAAGCTATAAACTCTTTGCCAATTCAAGCTTTTCTGGGAGATACTTGTCAGTGATGTTTGTTAAACCATATTTTGAAAAGGCCTCAAGCTCTGCTTTTCTTTTTAGTTTTAAGAAAACTTCAAGCTGTTTTTTCCAGTTGCCTTCTTGGTAGCGAGGATCCTTTTGTAGTTCATATATTCTCTTAATGTCAGATTCAGTCATCGGAATTGTTGGAAGCTTGTATTTTTCAATATCTGTCGCCCATACACCAAGCCACTTTGCGTCAGGAACTGTAAGCTCTCGCAAATGAGCTGCGTTTGCCGACCCAGACTTTATCACCATAGCAATGTGTTCACCATATACATCACCGTCTGCTAGAATTACTACAGGTAATCCCAATTCTCCGTTAAGCCTTCGTAGAAGATATCTTGTGGAGCGTGGTGCTTGGCCTGCTGTATCAACTATGACCGCCTTAAATTTTTTGTGAACCTTTTCTTCTACAAATCTTGTAAAAAGACCACCCTTTTCAATTGCAATGACAAGCTCTGCACTTGTATCTACTAGTTCTGCACTACTCAGGCTTGGTCCAATTAAGTACCCATCTGGATGATCTGATAGATTCATCCTTTTTCCCTCATACCCTGGTACGGTATATTCTATGGTTAAATCACCAAAAACGCTGCTCCTTTCCTCAGGAAAGATATGAAAGTCTTCTCTTGCACTTGCTAGTATTGCTTCAAGGTCAACTATTATGTTATCTGACTCTGGCTGATCCTCAAAGTCTATGGCAAACGCCTGTGATGAATAGTAAATGTCTCTTAGTGTAGATGATTTTCCTTCCCTTACGAGCTTGTTTGCAAAAAATGCTAGCCATGCTAGCTGTGTAAAAGAACGTAGTTGTGACATGTTTTTTGAGCTTCGCAATGCACTTGCGTTTCCAAGTATGTATTGCCTTAGTTTTTTATCATAAACTATGTTGCCTACAGATCTGCTTGGAATTGAGAACTGTGGAAACTTGCCCTGATCAAGATCATTATACATTGTAAGACCATGATTTTGCAAAAGTGTCAGTACCTTTTCTTTTTTTAATTCTGCTGTTTTTGTGGCCTTAGATTTGTTGTTCTTCAATCTCACTTCCCTTCTTTATCAGCTGTTTATAATTGGGTTCCTTTTTCTTTTCAGAAAGTTCGGTAGCAAACTGAGCAATAAGTGGAATATATTTGGAGTAAAGGTTTGCTCTCTTTTTTGCCATGTCTGCCATTCCCTGTCTTGACATATGCACCGCCAACTTTCTTGCCAAATACTGCAACGCATTTTTAAGCTCGCGTTCTAGTTCAGGTCGATCTGCGACATTTTCCTTTCCTACTGTCTTGTATGGAATTCTGGTGGAGCATGTGTGTGACACTATAACAAGAGGTGTTTCTCCTTTAACCTTGTAACGAGTCCAATCTAATTCATTTACAACCTTGAGCACAACATCACTTCCTTCATCATAAAGTAGTGGAATCCTATTTGCAAAGCGGTATACTTGAATCCCTTTTGGCGAAATGTCTCCGCCATATGCAATCCCCATCTCAACGATAAATGGAAACCCAGAGTATGCAGAGGCACTGCGTTGTATCACTGCAGCAAATTCAGGGTTGAAAAACTTCATTATGCCTTTTGATAATGGTTCTTCCCCAAGTGGCGCAAGACAGCTAGGATCTGGAGATAGAAACTCTTCAAATTTTTGAAGCGCATCGCTTAATCTGACTAGTTCTTCATTTGTCATACTACCAATTCTTTTTTCTGGCTTGAACTTCGCAAATTCCGCAAACTTGTCTGCGGTTGTTGGACCTACTCTTTGGAACCTCTTTGTTAAAAAGGAATGCAACGTGTCACCCTGCACCGTATTTGCAAGCTGTTTGTAGTATGGGCTCTCTGGATCTAGTTCAATCACATGTGATTGTGATTCACCAAAATTCCAGTAGGTAAATTTCTTGTTTGCAATGTCAAGATCATCAATACGAATTTTGCTTAGCCCATCAAAATCTAAATTTAGAAAAGACATCATTGCAATAACAGTTCTGATAGGTCGTGAGAGATTTGACCAGCGCTTTTGTGCTCTATCCAAGATCCCACCTGGGTTCAAATTTTTTTTCTGCAAGCCAAGCTCGCTTCTGACCTTTGTTATCATTTTGTTGTCAACTGTTGGAATCTGGTAGTGTGTATCTACTATCATCCTTCGAATTGTTTCTACATCAATTCCATGTGGATGTGGTCTGATAATTGTGGGCGGGGGTGGCATTTCTTTGACAATTCTTGGATAATGAAACTTTTCTCCTGCAGGATCCTCAAATGTTATAGAAGCATACGGTGTAATCAACGATGTTTGAGATACATAGTCTCGAATCTTTGTTCCTGCTTTAGAATAGTCTCCCTCTAACACAATGCTGACTGAAAGACCTATCTTTGTGGATTCTTTCGTTGTGTGCTTTAGTATGATTGGTTTGTTCTTTTGTATATCAAGCAATATAACAAACTCGTCTTGCATTTTTCCATCCGTGTTACTTTTTACGGTAACAGGTTTGTTTGTGGTAATTTGTCCATAAAGTATCGCCATTGTTGCACCAAGCCCAAACATTCCTCTGGCCTGCTTTAGTCCAAACTTTGAACCGTAAAGGACCGTTCCAAATGCAAGCGATACATGTTTTGATTCAATGCCAGGGCCATTGTCTTTTACTGTAAGGATATACTGCTTTGGATCTGGCTGTTCTGGATCTACCGCTTTAATTGAAAGATAGATGTCTGGCAAAATTCCCCTCTGGTCACACGCATCCAATGCATTTTCAGCAAATTCTCGGACAGAGGTGTAAAGTGATCTTGTGGGGTTGCTAAAACCAGCAAGGTCTCTGTTTCTGTAAAAGAACTCGCTTGGCGAGATCTGACTGAAAGTTTCCTTAGTCGAAGACATTCCCATCTTCCCAAAGCTGTAATCTTTTTAGTTTTTCTCGGCGTCTTGCCTCCTGTAATTCATTATAAACTGCTCCATGCATGCTGCCACTTGATAGAGCAGCTATTGCATCAACAGCATACCTTAGCTGATTTCCCTCACCAATTATTGCTACGGTGCGTCCATAAACTGAGATACTGGCACCGCTAAGTTCTTCAATATTGTGCCTCACACTACCACCTTCTCCAATTATTCTCCCTTTTATCCTTTCAATATGAGATGGTGATTTACCAACAAATTCTCTCAAATCAATAACATGTAATGCATTTTCTCCCTGCAAAAGACGCATGGCCTTTTCTGGAGAAAATCCTCGGCCTATTGCCATTACAACTTCGACCGCTTTAAAAGGAAGCATTTCCTCTATGTTTCCCATATCTCTTATCATTATCTCTCCAGTCTCACTGTTTACCTCTATTTTGACAGAACATACTTTCTCTATTGTGGATTTTACCTTTCCAGATTTACCAATTAGTGCACCAATCCTGTCAAGTGATATAAGAATTGATTTTTCAAAACTCATTTTGTTATCCTCGCAAATATGTCAGATGGGTTTTCCACAACCAAGCCTCTTTTAACAAAGAATCTAGTTATATTTTTAATATCTCTTTCAAGAAATTCTTTTGCGTTTTTGTGTCTTATGTCAACAGCTGATCCTAGATCGAAAACAATCAAACCATTTTCTGTTTTAAAAATATTATATTCTGAAAAATCAGCATGTACAAGTTTAGCTTTCGTATAAAGCTGTGAAATGATTGAAATTGCATCTTTATAGTCATTTTCATCAATTTCTGTTTCTACGAGGGTTTTTGCTGGAATGCCGTTCTTTCCTACAAATTCTATTACCAAGACGTTTTTCAGAATATGAATTGGTTTGATTGAAGGAATGCCACTTTTAACACATTGGGTCAGGTTCCTGAATTCTTTTTGTGCCCAAAGCTCCACCATGTTTCTTGTGCCCCCTTTTATACGAGAAAATCTTGGATCGTCCACAAGGTAGGGTTTTCTTTTTTTGAAATTTGAAGCCGTTACTAGATATATCTTAAGAGCAACATCCTTTCCATCAGGATCCACGGCCCAGTACAGCTTGGATTCCTTGCCAGAACCAACTACTCCATTAACGTATGATATAATACTCGAATTTATCAACTTGGACAGAATCATTATCGTGGTTTTGTCTAGGACGTCATCCATGACCTTTCTTTTATCAAAGACATCTTTCTCTGATACTCCTCGTCTCTCCTTTGTCAGAAGCTCATTATCAATACGTCTTGCTAATTTTTTTCCAAGCTCGTCAGACAATATTGTGAATTAAATTTACCAAGTAAAATCGGTTACTATGCTTTAGAAGTCTTTTGGCAAGTAGCCGTTGCCTTTGAGCCAGTCAACTTGTGATAGGGTGTATCTCCATGTAATATCCCCCCGATCCTCCGCTTTAAAATCCCACGGGGCAAGTGTAACTATATCATTATCACGGATCCAGATTTTCCGTTTTAGCTTTCCACGTATTCTTCCCATACGGGTTTTGTCATCAGTGCATTTTACCAAAACATGATCACTGCCTAAAAGTTTGATAACTCTGCCAAGAAGTTCACCTTCTTCTGGCATTTTCATTTCTTTTAGCTCACTTTCATTTAGAACTTTTCGTTTTCCCACAATGATCAGAAAACGATCCTGTTTGAACGTATATAATTGTGCTGTTTATTAGAATTTGAAAACCAAAAGAAATGGAACGCCATCAATTTCTTTGACACCCTTGGATGAACCGATTCCAAGATTCACAGATAAAGAGATTGTTTCTTTTCCAACCATATTTATTATAGAGTATTTCTTCAAAAGGTCTTCTGCTTCAGTTTTATTTACAAAACGTTCTGCAAAATAACTTCTACTTATATTCAAAGAAAAATCAGATTTTGTTAGGATTTTCCCTAAAAGATTGGCATCACAAATATTGAGCATAAGGTGTTGTTGATAGGTAGTTGTTTTTACTGCAAACGACATTATGCGTATATACCCTTTAACGATGACTTGGCTCCACACGCCTCGCATATAAGAAAGGTAAGTCTGTTTGACTTTGATACTCTAGTGTCGGGGCTTTTGCAGGTTGGACATTCAAGGTACTCTTTTACATATCTTGAAAAAAGTGCCGTAAAGTCATGTGGATCCTTTTTACCCACAAACACTGCTTTGTCACCTGCACTCTGGGCTGGAGTGGCAAACTCTTTTGAAAGATATTGAAGTACCTTATCGGAATCCCTTCGTAGAATCTTTGGGAATTCAGCAAAATTGCGGAAAATTGTCTTGTTACCTTGCCACATTATGTCTACTTGTGGTAGCTCAAATCTAGAACCAGAATCTTTTTTGTTTTGTGAAACCTTGTCTTGGATTTTCTTTAATAGTTTCTCGTACTCTGATTTGATCAATAACGAAATTCTTTAGGTTGCCCTATATGGGTTTATTTTAAAAAAGAAGAAAGTGGTCTCTAAGGCTTTCCTATTCGGAAGACGTTAGTGCCACATTTTGGGCATGTGCCCTTTACTGCAGGTCGTCCATTCTTTAGCTTAACTTCTTTTGGGTTTGAGATATCGACTTTTTTCCTGCATTTCACACAGTATGCTTGTGTCATTTCATCCTTTTACGAAGGAAGTTGTATTTAGGAAGACGATGTAAAAATTATTTTACTATACGATGGAGGGGGTTAAATTTTATATTTTACTTACTAATCGACATGTACATAAATTCTATAAAATATTACAATTTTTTGGTATTTCTAACGAGTAAATGATTCAACTTACAGAAATTAACAATTTTGTGCGTAGCTAAATGTAAAATTGGTCTACGCTCAGCTATGCTTTTAACCACTTCGGTATGAGGGAGGTAATTGGTAAAAAAGAGGGGTATTGCTATTACTACAGCAATATTAGGTGCGATCACTGCTGCAAGCTTCTCAATATGGCTAATTCCTCAAAGTGATGATTCTAGTTTTGTAGTTTCTGATTTTCGAAGTCATCTTGGGAGCATAAAGGAAAGACATGGAGTCGTAGCTGAAGAGATTGAAAACGATTTACAAAGCATGCTGGCTGGCACAACTTCTCCGGATGATTTTATCCTAAAAGCAGAAGCCTCCACTTCACAGATCAATTCTTTAATAATAGAGATTGCAAAAAGCGAAGCACCTCAAGAATGGCATGAGATTTTTCTAAACTATGGTGAATCACTCAAAAGCTATAACAGCTATTTGAGAGAGGCCATAGTCATGGCTAACAAGATGAAAGGAGACGTCTCAGATAAAGAACTTCAAGAAAGCCTTGAGACGTTGGAAGGTATAAAGAAAGAGTCTGAATCGTTTGCTCTTAAATCAGATGAGACGAGACCATAAGATTACTAGTTGGTTTAGGGTGTTTTCAAGTCAAATCTTTTGATAATACCACGTTTAGCAGCGTAGTAATGTAAATTAATTAATGGGAATGGTCATTTTGTAGTAGAGATAATGTCAGTTAATGACGGTAATCTAGTAAAGAATACTACTGAAAGTAAAACCAGTAAGCTACTTGTAATTTGTGTTGATAGAGATGACGACATTGGTAAAAAAGCCGGAGTTGTAACACCTGTTGTTGGTAGAAATGCTTGCATCGAAGCTGCACAAAGACTTGCGCTTGAAGATCCCGAAGATGCTGATTCTAATTCAATTTTTGCAGCAATCAAAACCTATGAGGATCTTATCAGCAATGGATACCAAGCTGAAGTGATTGTTGTAGCTGGAAATGAAAATAGAGGAATTCAAGCAGATGAGAAAATAGTTTTGCAGGTAAAGACTGTTATGGAGCGATATGCTGCAAGTGGGGCCGTAATTGTTTCAGATGGTGAAGATGACGAAAGTGTAATTCCAATAATTCAAAATGTTCTACCGATTGTTTCTGTTCGTAGAGTTGTTATGCGAGTAAGTAGAAGTGTTGAATACTCATATGCAGTTTTTGGCAGATATTTGAAGGCAATTGCATTTGATTCAAAGTATTCCAAGTTTTTCCTTGGCGTTCCAGGAATTTTGCTTTTGATTGGTGGAATTGCCACTGTCGTTGGATTAACTAAAGAAGTCTTTGCAATTTTAGTAAGCATTCTTGGTGGTGCCTTTCTTATCAGAGCTTTTGATGTAGATCGAGCTTGGTCACATTGGACCAAACCCACCCCAGCTGGATTCATTAGGATATTTACTTTGGTGGCAGGTTCTCTTTTGATGCTGGTTTCAATACCTTCTGGAATAGGAGCTATCAATCCACAGCTTATCCCAACAGAACTTGACATATTTGATTTGGTAACAAACAAGGTGATAATTGGACAATTTGTCTCAGGAATGTTGCCGTTTCTGTGGATGGGTATGGGATGCATGTTTGGTGGTACACTGCTTAGCAGTTGGTTCAAAGGTAGCCTAAGATCAGTAACTGATGTTCTTAGACTAGTTGTACTGGTAACACTATATCCTATTGTATTACAGTTTACGTCCATCATGACACATGATGAAAGTCCCTTTACTCTTCTCCCACCTCTCGTACTTGGATTGGCAGTAATACTGATATCTGCCACCGTACTCTTCCGCAAATATAGGAAGAAGAAGGGTGGTGAAGTTTTATCGGAATAAAAGACAAGGCCATACAGCTGTTTAGTCTCTATAAGATATACTCAAAAAAACTTGAAAAAGAGATCAGAAATGGGCAACTTCCAAACCACATTGCAATAATATTGGATGGCAATCGTAGGTGGGCAAAGAGAAATCTTGTTTTAAAATCTGACGGTCACTATCATGGTGCAGACGCTGTAGAAAATCTTCTTGATTGGTGTGAAGAGCTTGGAATAAAGATTATTACGCTTTATGTTTTGTCGGCAGAGAATTTAGCTAGGAATGATGATGAGCTGCACTATCTATTTGACTTGATAAAAACAAGACTTGAGAAATTGTATAATGATCCTCGAATACACAAAAATCGCATGAGAGTAAAAGCCATTGGACGTGTGGAACTTCTTCCAGAATCTCTAAGGTCAGTTTTAAACAGGCTTGATGAAGCTACAAAAAACTATGACAATCATTACCTCAATATAGCTATAGCTTATGGTGGTCAGAACGAGCTAGTCGATGCCGTAAAAAAGATTGCAACTAAGATTAAGGATGGTTCGCTTGATGTTAATGCAATAAGCAAAGATGTGATTGAATCGTGTCTTTATACATCTCATCTACCCCAGTCTTCACCAGACATGATACTAAGGACCTCTGGTGAAAAAAGGCTTAGTGGTTTTCTAATTTGGCAGAGTGCCTACAGCGAACTTGTCTTTATGGATGTATTTTGGCCAGAATTTCGAAAAATTGACCTTATGAGGGCCATAAGAACATTCCAAAAAAGGACTCGCAGACTGGGCAAATAGCAGAAAAGAATAGTTAGCTGAACAGATTTTCTTAACTTGTGATTGAAGAGAGATCAGCTGGAGCAGTGTTACTTAGTGAAACCCCATCTGGAAGAGTTTTCTTGCTTCTAAACTATCCTTCTGGACATTGGGATTTTGTCAAAGGTAACATAGAAGATGGAGAAACCCTACTACAAACGGTACTACGTGAAATCAAAGAAGAGACAGGCATTGTTGATGTAGAATTTGTTAATGGTTTTGAAGACAAAATAGAATATCACTATCAGCGTGATGGTGATATAGTTCACAAGGAAGTTGTGTTTTTTCTTGCAAAAACAAAGACAACTGGTGTGAAGATTTCACATGAACATTTGGGATTTGTGTGGCTTAGTTTTAATGATGCGTTAAAGAAGCTGACCTACAAAAATGCTCAGAATGTATTAAAAAAAGTAAAAAAGCTAGGCCTCAAGACTTAACTCTTGTAGTTTTTTTGCTTCTTTTACAGGATCCTTTGCATTCAAAATGGTTCTTCCGACAATTAAGTAATTAGCTCCAGCTTGTATTGCAGTTGTTGGATCCCCTCCTTGAGTACCAACACCTGGCGAATAAATATCGCACCTATCTTTTACTTTTTTATGACATGATTTTATGATTTCTGGAATAGTAGCACCAACAACAATTCCATCTATCGACAAGGAATGTGACCATTCTAAAAATAATTCATGAAGTCGCAAGAGCTTTTTACTCCCTGATGGCTTGACTACAAGACCATATCCTAGCTTCGCTCCAGGGTGGCTCATGTGAACAAGAGATATTATTCCATTCCCATGTTTATGCGCAGATAATACAAGATTTTTAAGATTTTCTGGACCCATTATTGGGTTTACAATCACTGCGTCAAAGCCCAACTGCCAAAGTCTTTCAACTACATTTTTGTTTGTGTTTCCAATATCATTTAGTTTTATATCTGCAATTGTCTGTAAACTAGCATCATGTGCAATACGATTTATTTTTGTAAGCTCTTTAATACCAAGTGGCAAGATTAGATGAAAGTTAAATTTAATTGCACATAAAAACTTGTTTAGAGTTTTTATGTTTTTGATTGTTGTATTTTCTAGTTTTGTAGCCGATAAATGATCAAGATCGTTTGCCAATATGATTTTACTTTTACCGGATGATGATTCTTTTATCTTGGTTCTAAAATTCATAGTTTGACTAGAGGGTGTTTGTCTTTTAGTTTTATTACTTTTAGATAGGAATAGCCATGCTCACTAACCGAATTGGCAAAAGATGGCTCCATCCCATCATTACTTGAGTATTTCAAAAAAGGTTTTGTAGGCTCATTGTTCTGCGTTACATGGCAGAAGTATGACACCTCATCTGACTCGTTAAAGTTCATAAAGACTCCTAACAGCCATTTACTTCCACTCGAAAAAGCAAAGAGTGGGAATGGTGATTCAAATCCATAGCTTAGCTTTACCAGGCTTGCAAGGTCTTCAAGCTCGAGCGGGTCATAAACGCATTCTAAATCCTGGTTTGTCTCTTGTTTTAATGATGGTGGTAGTATCTTTACTCTTACAATTGGAGAATATAGGTAGGTGGAATTTGTTATGGTGTTTACAATATCAGAATCTTCCTTTCCTGCCTTGAAACCGTAGGAAATATAATGGCCCCTCCTTTCTTCAGGTGTATAATAGATTACTGGTCTTTCTTTAAGAAGATCCATTTGTACAGAGATCACATACTGTCCTTCGTGTTCAAATGAAAAGGAGGTACGTGGAACCCTTTCCAACGCACATACAAGTCTGGCAAATTCAATCCTGTTTGCAACCTGAACATAATGGGGTAGTTTTACCACAGTTTTCTTGCAAAAAAAACCCTCATTAAAAGGTAGCCGGTTGCATAATTTCTAATCTTTATGACGCTCGTCTGTCAATTATATCGTTGACATCAGGACCAGTGCCAATGAGAGTAACTTGCATCTTGAGATTATCTTCTATAGATTTTATGAAGTGTTTTGCTGGCGAGCTAAGATCAACAAATGAGTCCATATGTGCACATTCTGGAAAAATTACGTCAAGTTTAGTAATAGCAATCTGAGTTGCGCTGTTAAGCATCACGGCCCTCCTTGCCAGATCGAAATCAAATTCTGCTGCTCTTCTTGGACGACCTGTTACTGTTCCTACTTCCTGCCATCCTTTAGCGGCGGTTTGCTCTGGGGAAAGTTCGTTTTTAAGTGGACCCGTGCCAACACGAGTTACGTATGCCTTGAAAACTATCATGATCTCGTTTACATTTTTTGGACCAAGGCCAATGTCTGAACATATTCCTGAGGCAGTAACATCCTTTGATGTAACAAAGGGGTAGGTCCCATGCCAAAGAGAAAGGAAGGTACCCTGTGTGCCTTCTACTAAAACTTTTTCGTTTTGTTGCAAGGCAAAGTTAATTGCGTTAGGTACATCTTCAAGATAAAGTGCAAGCGAATCAATATCTTTTGCAAGCTTTAGGGTTCGCATAGCTCTATCAGCATTAGCAGGACCTGTGCCTGAACCAGTACTTCCAATTGATTCTTTTAGTCTACCTTGCGAATCAGCTTTTTTATGAGATTCTTCTATTATTCCACATTGATAGTCAACAAAAGCCCTGTCTGTGACTCCAAACTCCTCTATCTCTTTTAAAAGAACTTCAGGACTTATTACAACTCCAGGTCCGATTAAAAGCCTAGTCTCCTTATTCAAAAATGCGCTTGGGAGCATTCTTACTTTGTATTTTTTATTGTTGTATTCTATTGTATGCCCAGCGTTTGGACCAGCTCCACCTCGTACAGCTAAAGCAGGATTGTCTTTTATTCCAAGATAAGAGATTATCTTTCCCTTTCCTTCGTCTCCAAAAAATCCACCTACAACAACTGTCGAAGGCATACAAGAAAAGCACAGCCGCGTATATTTAAGCCAAATTGTGGCATACAATTTTAATAACGAAACTCGGTGCAAGTTTGTTGTCAGAACCAAATTATGCAGGAAATATCATAGTAATACTGTCAAATCTTCCCGAGTTTTTAAGAAAACCAATTTTGCAGAAACGGTTGATGGAGTTTTTTTCTATGTCATCTTCAGATAAAGCTGAGATCATAAACAACGCTCTAGCTGCTGGACCCACAATTCCATTTGACAAGTTTACAAAGCTGTTTAAAACATGGCTTGAAGTTTTGAGTAATCTTTCTGAACAACATCGAACAGATATGTTTGTGAGCTATATTACAGAAATTATAGCAAATCCACACAAACTTGTTTCATTTAATCTTGATGGTATTTTAGAAATTTTCTTGTCACTGACTCCAGACCAAAAGAGTACAATCTCCAATTCCATTAAAAAAATAGTTAACGATTTGGGTGATGACAAGAAAAAGAGATTAAGTGTGATAGTTCCAGATAGGGCAAGAAAAGAATTTGGAGTTTAAACTGGATGATCGGGTTTTCTCTGACTTTCATCGGCAAAATTGACTACCTCTCCCTCTGGTGTCATAACACCCACAAAGACCTTTTCATATTTTTTTAGAACTTTCCTGTGATCTGCTAGGGACATGTCAAGCCTCATCTCGTTCATAACCATAACACTGTATTTTTTCCATTCCTCCCAACATTCATTACAACATGGATAGTTTGCTGCCGCTGGTGCAAACTCTACACCATCTGGAATCTCCTTTTTACACTTTGTACAGGTTCTTGTCATAGCAACACCACTCAAATATACTCATTTATCTTTTTTTAAGAAAGTGTTATTACAGTAATAGTGGGAGAAAAACCATGAAGGTAAAGTGCCCCAAGTGTGAGGAGATTGCAGAGCTTGCAGACGACTTTTCTTATGTTAGGTGCTCACACTGCTCCCTTGATATGACGTACGGCGAGTACGTAAAGTACATTACGTATAAGGACTCTACATATTCGGATATTCTGGGAGATTATGCTACCAGCACCGAGGGCACAACAGCCGGAACTCTTGATGATTGGTAGAAAAAAGTTACCTGTAAGACTTAATTAATTTCGGATGATATTGCGGTTAATTGGAGTTTGTACTTGAGATAATTCTTAACTTGATAGGTTTTGTCGTAGGCCTAGCCATAGGAATTTTATCCCGTATCGGTTTTAAGAACACTGGCAGCCCAACTCTTTTCAGGTTGACTATTGCATTTTTATCAATTAGTGTTGGCTTTGGCGTCGTAGGAACCGGCTATATGATCGAATCTCTTGTCATAAGGTCTGGTGAAATAGAACCATGGGTTCAGACACTAGGAATAGGAGTTCAGACTGTTGGATATTTCTTCATAGCTTTTTCTCATAGCATCAAGTCATTTTTCCCAAAATCAAGATACTTCAGGTCCATAATTGTACCACTTTTTGTTATCCCAGGCAATTCAATTGAGCACATTATAAGGTCAATTTCTTTTATCCTATTGATATATGGGACTATAGAGACAATTATGTCTTATATGGAAAGTAAAAAGAGTGGTACGATTTTCGTTGCCTCTGGGCTTGGGCTGTTGGCATTAGGCGAATTTCTTGGTTGGTATTCTGTTTTGTTTCCAGAATCGGTTCTTTATTTTGTCTCAATCTCTACTAAAATAGTTGGTCTTGGTGCACTGTTTGTGCCCATCTCAAGAGTACCACTGATGGGGATGAAGCATGGCAGCAATCTATAGAACACACATGAGTATCATTGGCGACATACTTACAACTACTAGAGACGAGGTACCAGATGAGGCTGGAGCAAGTGTTACTTATTTAATACGCAAAGCAAACGTTTCCCATGGAAGAATCTCGAAAATCTTGGAAACCCTAGTACAACAGTGTCTTTTGGAACAAACAAATTCTGATAGGGCATGCAAATACAAGATCAGTCCAAAAGGTAGAGAATTTTTGCAGGCTTACCGTGGATTTAGAGAATTTGCAGAGAACTTTGGTCTAAGAATTTAGCTATTCGTCATCTTCGTCATCATCTTCGTCATCATCTTCGTCACCATCTTCAAAATCATTATCGACTTCTTCAGACATAAGATGTAAGAAAAAAACAATTTATTATTAAGGATTTAGGTTGGATTCATAATTTTCCATAGTTCATCTAGAGTGCAGTAATGTTCTGAGAGTGTATTTTTTCAATTAATGATTATTGTGTGACTGCAACCCAGCCACCACAGGAAACACAAATGTCCATGCCATCCTCATTGACATAGGTTTCCGTTCCAGGAGGACATTTACATTGGTGAATTTCGTCATCCATGTCTATACATCATGAATCAAGCTTATATTGTTTTTAATGACAAAAACATAATTTACTAACTATGTTTTGACAGAGATGTGATAGTTAATTGTGATCCTAGTGGAATCAGGCTGGCTGTTACCACAATAAAAAATGGGGGTTTGGTTGTATTTCCTACAGATACTGTCTATGGTCTTGGTTGCGATCCACGTAATCCAAAGGCAGTTCAATCTATTTTTAGAATAAAAAAAAGAAAAGAATCCAAATACCTTCCAGTCTTAGGGTACTCAAAGGAAGAAATCTCAAAAATAGCTGTATTTGATGATATGTCTATCAAAATAGCTAATAGATTCAGGCCAGGTCAGGTCACCTTAGTTTTAAAGCTAAAGGACGATGAAATAAAAAAATCTATGAACCTTGATGACAAAATAGCGGTTCGTGTGCCAAATCATCCATGCACACTATCACTTTTAAAAGAATGCAAACTCCTAGTAGGTACAAGTGCAAATTTTTCTGGCTTGCCAGCTTTTTCGGACTCAAAGAAGGTTTTAGAAAGTTTTTCTGGATATGATGTTTTCCTTGATGGTGGAATCATTTCAAACATGGTAGAATCTACCATAGTTGAAGTTGTTGATGGCAAGTTGAAAATACTAAGACATGGAAACGTCACAAAAAAGGAACTTGAGGTTTTGCTTTGAATCTCATCATAACATGTGGTAGACACTTTGAGGATGAAGCTGCAGAAGAGATATCTATGATTCTTAATGATTTAGGAGATAAAAGCCCCAGCGTTGACATATCCAATTTATCTGGAATTATAACTGCGCTAACGTCACTTGATCCATTTTTCGTTGTAAGAAAAATCCAAGAAAAAATACTTGATGAGCCATGGAGTGTAAGATATTGTCTTAGAATCATTCCCATACAAGAAGTGGTGGTTACTGAAAAAGAGAACATCGTGAATGCGGTTCTTAACCATACAGAAGCAATAAAGTCACAAAACACCTATAGAATCACGATAGAAAAAAGACATTCTACAATTTCAACTAAAGAGGTTATAGATGCAATTGCAAGTAGAATCCAAAATAAGGTATCTCTTAAAAAATTTGATTGGTTAGTACTTGTTGAAATACTTGGAAATAAAACAGGGGTTTCAGTCCTAAAAGAAGATGACATTATAAGCACTCAAAGATTAAAGCGTAGTCTATCTGAATAGAACTGCTGCTCTTTCTGCAAGCAAATCCTCAAGCTTGGTATGTGAGAATATGGAGTGTAGTTGTTTTTTTGATATTGCAAATTCCCTTTTTAGAAAGTTTGGGTTGCTGTTAGAGAGTTGAGTTAGTTTTAAAATTGTACTCAATTCAGTGTACAGTTTGTCAAGTGGTAATTTTTTCCCAATTACAATTAAAACAAAATCTTGTCTTTTTTGCAAACCTGCCCTTTGAATTGCTTCACTAATCTGCTTTGTGCATGCAAACCGCATCAAAATATCTGTTTCAAGCTTGTTTGAAAGCATGGTATTGGTTTTTTTTGCAGCTAAAGAAATTGTGATTATCTTTTTTGCATGTTCCATGTTTAGCACATAGCGTGCATCTATAGCCTGAATAGCCAAATCTTGATATTTTAGGCGCAGAACTTCAAGAAATCTTGTTGCGTTGTTGAGATTATTTTTTATTTTTATCAATTCCACTCTTGTTTTAAAGATGCAAAACCACATTCTTCTAACACTACCTCCATGAATTACAGGAATTATGCTTACTATGTCCCCACTCTTGAGCTTGGTAGCAAAACCCTGCAGAGCAGAAGAATCAACACCGTTTATTGCCACAAGCATATTTTTTACATCTAGTGGAGGCATGTTTTTTGGGATGCTTTTTTGGAATGACTCTATAAGTTCAGCTACAGTTAAATCATCTTTTTCAATTTCCATTTTATCAATGGAAAGGGATTTTTTTGCTCCACCTAGTAGCTTTACAGTTATCATATCATAAAAGTGACTTTTTGCCTATATTGAATTTCTGTTTAAATTTTTTATTAAAACATGTCACGGTGCAAGGTAATTAGGTGAGTATCTCTTCTTCTTGAGGTTCTGCTATCTGCTCTATAGATTGAGATTCTTGCATTGCTTGAGCCTCTTTTTCTTTTTGCTCTTCGATCTCACGTTTAATGTACGTGGTTATGTAACCAGCAAGCTCGTTTTTCAGTCCCTTTGATCTAATTATTGAGATTTCGCCTAGAGCTTTTTTGTTTTGCACAAAATCAGTACCAAATTTCTCTTTATGGGCAGCTAATACCTCCATCGAAATTCGTTTGATTCTGTTCACGTCTTCGATTGGCAAAAGGGGTTTTTTATACCTATACACCAAGATAGCTCTTAGAATTTTGTTCTATCTCATATGAGATGTCATCATATGTTTTGTGCAAAATCTTTGATGCACAAAAGACAACACTTGGAAGAAAGGTGATCTGGCCAGCTTTCAATCCAAAGCATCTTGAAAATCTGACTGGACCATCAGTTTCCACAAGTATTCTATCTCTGTTTGTTTCTGAAAGTAGAACCTGTTTATCTTGTGCATAGATCATCGAAGGTCCATAGGAAACATAATATCCAAGTTCCATAGCAGCTTTTAGTTGTTTTTTGCTACCAGCAAACCAGTGCAATAATATTGCAGAAATTGAATATGAAGGCAAAATAGCTAGAATTTCGTCAAGAGTAGCTCGTGAATGAATAGAAACTGGTTTATGTAATTTTTCAGCAATTGAAAGCAGGGTTCGAAAGACGGTTTCTTGCTTTTTGAACTCGTCTTGATTTGAGACATATGTTTTATCAAGTCCAATCTCTCCGATGCCAGAAATTTGCTTGGAGTTTTTTTCTATCAATTTAACAACGGGTTCCAAATCATCTGCTGCCTTTTCAGGATGCATTCCAACAAAGGGCAGTACAAGTCGGCTTTTCTGACCTAGTTCAAGTGTCTTTTCTGAGCTTTGAAGATCCATCGATACACAGCAAGCACGTATTTTCATCTTCTCCATGCTTGTAAGAATTGATGGCATATCCTGCGAATATTCTTCGTCAGAGAGATGAATGTGGGCATCTGTCAGCCAGCTCATAACAAACCTTTAATTTTCTCCTTAAAATAGTCTGTAGAAATCGATTCTTGCGTAGGTTTTTTTCCACTCTAAGTCTTTTATCAAAGGTAGAGAAAAATCACTTTATGACAGCGTCAGAATTTGGTCTTTCTGTAATGTATCGTATTTTAAAAAAGTCAGGAGCAGAACGGGTTAGTGATGAATCTGCGGACGAATTAAGAAGAATCCTTGAGGAAATTGGCATTGCAATAGCCAAAAGTGCGGTAGATATGTCAGTGCATGCTGGCAGAAAGACGATCAGGGCAGAGGATGTAAGACTTGCCGCAAAACCATTTGCAAAATTCTGATCTAAAAGATTTAATTGTTTATCGTTGACTTTTCTGATTGCGGTGAGGTGGCAGAGCGGCTATGCGTTCGCCTGCAGAGCGAATCTATAGGGGTTCGAATCCCTTCCTCACCTTCTTCATGATTATAACATAATAACCAACTTCTCTAAATACATGATTTTCTAATCATGCTAATTTGGTTGACAGATCCAACGGTCTATTAGAATACATTCCAGGCGCACGCCCCGTTTTACTTCAATCTACAA
>JBQTIK010000152.1:0-1525 GCA_052388195.1 Nitrososphaerota archaeon
AAACCAAAAAAATATGTGCGTACCTCATGTTTTAGAAAAGATGTTTTCATTTTTGATAAAGATAACTTGCTTGAAATGCCTGTTACTGTGACAACTGTGACTGGACTAGAATTTTTTAAAAAAACAGGTCTGGAAGTTCGTGTAATTTATGACCCAAGTCTATATAATAACAATCAACGAGTGATAAATTTCAATCATGGTAGTCACCATGGGGGAGACCAGCATGGAATACTTCTCGAAAAAGGAATCTCAGAAGCAGTTGGACATACTGTCCTAATACAACCCGCAGGATTGCCACCACCAGAAGCTGGACCACCAGGACAGATAGTCAAATGTGTTATTGATGTTGGAAAATGTACTGCCGCAGGTTCTCATCCAAATACACTGGCAGCTGCTATTGCTCATGAACTAGGACACGCTGTAAACATACTGCACCATGGAACAAAGAAGGTAACGCATCACTGCAATGCTGCTCCAACATATAATCCAGCTCCTGGAATTACTGAACGCCTTCCTACAATAGAAAACTCTGAAGTAACTAGTGGTAATATGGACTGCGTGATGCGATATCCAGCCTCTGCAATTCTAGCATTCGGTTGGTGTGATACCAACCATTCCGATTTTCATCCTTATTATGATTTAACTATAGATCCCGCCTATAATGTTCATTATACAATTAAAGATAACTCGAGAGGCACAAATTATTGCGAATCTCCTAACGGAACTGATCTCAATGTTGATAAGGCAAAGAGAAATGATGCAGCAACAGGAAGAGGAAATTGTAAAAGTCAGATAAGAGTTAAAGACTGGGGGCCATGAATAGATGAAGAAATCAGATCTCATATTGGATTTAAGAACAATGATTCAAGAACCACAACAAGTCTTTCTTGACGAACCACTTATTCTAAGTGTATTTATAAAAAATTGGCAAGCATCAACCGCTTACTCTTCAAACACATATTTTGAATCTGAAAAAGCTCACATTCTTGAATTTGTTAAACAACAAAAACGTGGGAAAGAAAAAACTAAAAAAATTAGTTTCCCAGAAAGAAAAAAAGAAAAAACTTCTGTTTATAAGATCGGCAGTCTACAAAAACCGTGGATTAATAACATTAGATTTTATTTCCTCAAAAATGAAAAGTGGCATGGATTAAAGTGGCCGCTGAAACCATTGTTTCATGCTCCAAAAAACAAGATAGTCTTGAATCATAAAAGTACAGCCTACGCAGAATTTGATCTTGAAAAACCAAAATCTGCTGGAATAAAGCCAAATTCTTACACTATAAAGGCAGTTTTAAGCATACCAAACGTAACAGCGGAATCAAACCCATTAACACTAAATCTGGTTGATAAAACCGACACTATACCTTCTGAAGCTAAACTAGAAGCTTTTGCAAGATATTATTTAAAGAAAAAAATGACTAAAAAAGCTGAATCAATTTCAAAGCACATACTTGAAGCTTATCCTGACTCGATAAATGGTTTGATAATTAAAGGCGAAATCTTTGAATCTTTAGGCAAATTG
>JBQTIK010000153.1:0-8629 GCA_052388195.1 Nitrososphaerota archaeon
TGTAGAGATAGATTCAGAAGATGGTCTTATTCCACAGGCTCATGCAATGAAGGATGCATTCTTTAAGATAAAGTATAGAGCCCAACCCACACCCTTCTTACCATAAACCGCCATATACTGAACCACATTTTGTAAACTAGGGATAAGTTGTCTCTTTTGTAATATACAAATCAAGATCTGAAATTTTTATTCTCTCTTGGCTCATCGAGTCACGCATCCTGACAGTTACTGTATTATCCTGCAGAGTTTGGTGATCTACCGTAACAGCAAGCGGAGCGCCAACTTCATCAAGCCTCCTATATCTTCTTCCTATAGCACCAGAGTGGTCTAAAAAGGTGTCATACTTTGTTCTAAGTTTGGAAAAAATTTCTTCAGCCTTTTCTGCCAGACCATCTTTTTTCACAAGTGAAAGTATTCCCACATGAATTGGAGCAAGATATGGTTTTAAGGAAAGAACAATTCTGTCATTTTCCTTGTCTTCACGGAAACTGTGCTCCAAGATGGTGTAAAGGCTTCTATCTATGCCCATAGAGAGCTCAAACACATGGGGAAGTACTTTAACATCGTCATCAAGAACTTCAAACTTCTCCTTGCTTATATTGGCGTGATTTTTCAAATCATAATCAGATCTGTAGTTGCATGCAACAAGTTCTAACCACCCAATCGTAGTTTCAACCTCAAAGTCAAATGCAACTGATGCATAAAACGCCTTTTCCTTGTCATCAAGTTTTCTGAATCTACTTTTTTTGATATCAATTCCAGTCTTTTGGTAAAACTCTACTAGCAGACCTAGATAGTACGCGACAAGTTTGTTTGGCAAAATTCCAGATTCTAAGGCTTGCTTGCAAGTCATACTCTTGGTATCACCATTTGTCAGCATCCTAATTTCCGTATTCTCAACTTCAGAAAATTTTTCAAGAACATCTAGCTTTTTTGGATTACAAAAGACCTCAATTTCTGCTTGGTAAAATTCTCTTAGTCTAAGAAGGCTTTGTCTTGGCGAAATCTCATTTCTAAAGCTCTTTCCAATCTGTGCTATTGCTATAGGCAGCTTACCACGCATGGTTTTAAAGAGCCTTGGAAAGTCGACAAAAATGGACTGGCATGTCTCCGGTCTAAGATATGCTAGTTCTGATTCAGGGCCAATCCCAACCTTAAACATCATGTTAAATTTACGAGCTTTTCCAAGTTTGCTTTTACATTTTGGGCAAGTCACATTTTTTTCTAAAATTATTCTATCAAACTCAGAAAGTTCGGCACTCTCAGGCACTACAATAGAGGTGATTTCGACTATTATCTTATCGGCTCTAAAAATTGACCTGCATTTTTCACATCCTACGATAGGATCAGCAAAGCTTGTAAGGTGACCAGATGCCTCAAAGACAGACTTTGACATGACCTGAGAACCATCTATTTCCATCATCCTATCTTTTCTGACAAGCTCTCGCCTCCAAAGCTCTACAAATTTATTTTTCAAGCTGACACCAGACGGCCCATACTCCCAAAAGCCAGCTTGCGCATCAGCATAAACTTCACAGCTTGGAAAATAAAATCCCCGTTCTAGTGCAAGCTGCACTATCTGTTCATAATTCACAAGACACCAGTCCATCCAATTTACTTGATCTCATCTGTAACTATGCCAGCTCTTTTACTTTTTTTATGTTTCCCACATCGTCACGCCTATCATCTATAGGTGTTTCTAAAATAATTGGAATTTTTTTAGAGTTGGCAAATTTTATTACATGACTAAGACCAGTCTCACCAATCTTACCAAGGCCAATATGTTCATGTCTGTCCACATTACATCCAATATCTCCTTTTGAATCGTTTAGATGAAGTATCTTGAGATGCTCAATGCCTATAGCACTGTTAAATTTTTCTAATGTTAAAGTAGCTGCTTTTTGTGTTCGCAAGTCGTGTCCTGCTGCAAAGGCATGACAAGTATCAAAACATATGCCAAACCTCTTTGCGGGTTTTAGTTGAAAGAAAATAGTGGCAAGCTGCTCAAAGTTAGAACCAACACTGTTTTTGTATCCGGCAGTATTTTCAAGAAGAATAGTAACATCATTTTGGTTTTCTGCGGCAGCTTTTGTAAAAGCTTTAACAAGTTTTTCTATTCCTTTCTGGTCACCTGCACCTTTGTGACTACCAAGATGAGCTACAAGATAAGGAATTCCAAGCTTACTACATCTTTTTATCTCATCTGATAAGGAGTTCAAAGATTTTGCAAAAGGATCATCGTCTGGAGAAGATAGATTTGGCAAATATGGCATGTGAGCTACAATTGCAAGCCTATCAATCTTACTTGCGGCAAGCTTTTCTTTGAAATTTGTTACGTCTTTGTCCGAAAGTGGTTTAGCAGTCCATCCACGTGGGTTTCTTGTAAAGATCTGAAATGCAGTACATCCTCTTGTTACCGCATTATCAACCGATCTGTCAACAGAGCCTGCAATAGAAACATGCACACCCACCTGCATAGTGGTACTTTTTTTGTGGGTAATTTAAACTCCTAGTGTATTTGGGTTTGAATAGAATTACTATATAGTTTTCATAAAAATAAATAACTAATATTAAATGGCAAAAAACTAACAAACTTTTAGTCAGAATAACTGTAACAAGATAACCAAATTTTTAAGGTTAAAAGCTACAAAAACGCTATGCTACAGCTTGGTACAAAAGATCTGGCAAAATACCCCTTTCTTGCAGAAACAGGACAGTATCTTCGAGACAAGGGTTTCAACCTAGAGCAGCTTGGACACCCAGATTGGAAGCCGATGGTGGAAAAGGCTTATGGGAGGATTGTGGTTGCTGCAACAGGCCAAATTTATGGCTCAGACATTGAAAAACTTGAAAACTTGGATTCTGAAATTCTTTCTTTTGTTACTGCCATAATTTTATTAAAATCGGCTGGCATTTCTACACTGATCAGAAGGTTTTCTCTTGCAGAAGCAAGAAGAGCAGAGAAGTATCTAGAACAGGATCTTCGTAGTAAAGATGAAAGAAAACTAGATTTTCCTTTGAAAATAATTCAAGATCTTTTTTCAGTAAAAGTAGCAATACAAGGTGATGACTTTGTAATTAAAGTAGCTGACTATCTCAAACGCGCTGTTCAGTTTCATGAACGCGAATGGAAGTTGATAAACAGAAGAGTTGAAAAAGGATTTGTGTTCTTGACTTCGCACGAAACTGTCAGACTTATACGAAGGGAACTTGATGCTTACATAAATTCAAAGATCCATTCAACAACTACGGTATCTATTCCAGAAACATTCAAGGAACGCGTAGCTGATCTGGCAGCCCTTGCAAAAAAGTTTTCAGCCACAGTTACTATTTCGACCGAGTATCCACCATGTATCAAACATGCAATCGAAGTACTTGACAGGGGAGAGAACTTGCCTCACTCAGGAAGATTTATGCTTGCTACTTACCTATTGGCAAAAGGTCAAACCATCGATCAGATTGCCCCTCTGTTTAAAAACGCGCCAGATTATAATGAGCGAGTAACAAGATATCAAATTGAGCACATTGCGGGCACTTCTGGAAAGAGAACAAAATATTCCTGTCCCTCATGTGACAAGCTTAAAAGTGAAAATCTCTGTTTTGAAATACCAGAATGTAATGGTATTATTAATCCAGTCCAGTTTGGGAAAAAAAGGGTAACAAATGCTTGAAAAAAACATAAGTTTTGTAGAGGATACCTTCAAGGAATATTACTTTAACCATTTTGAATTAATTCACGTTCCTCCAAGAACATCGGAACGTGAGTTTGGATATCAAAAATTCAATGCAGGTATGACTAGGCACCTTGGTATTAAAAATGACAAGGAATTGCATCTTCTACTTATGACACAAATTCCTTCTGATGTATATTGTTCAAACGCATACTATTCTTTTCCAAACCTTCCAATGTCAGAAAAAGATTGGAAGGAAGCGGATCTGATCTTTGATATAGATGCAAAGGATCTTAGGCTTGATTGCAGAAAGGAACACACCTGTCTTAAGTGCAGCACCTGCCAAAATATCACAGTTCAACAGTCTAGCTGTTCAAAATGTGGTTCTGATAAATTTGAGACTATATCATTAACATGTCAGAACTGCATAATTGAATCAAAAAAAGAAGTGAAAAAACTTGTTGAAATATTGACAGAAGACCTTGGAATTAAAAAAGAAGAAATACAAACTTATTTTTCAGGAAACGAGGGATTTCACATCCATGTCACAAATACTGAATATCAAAATCTGGATTCTAGAGAAAGGGCAGACTTGGCTGACTACATAATGTTCAATGGAATAATTCCAGAAACTCTTGGCATGAGTAAACAAAATAGCTCGAAACTATCACTTCCAGACAAAGAGGAGAAAGGGTGGCGTGGTAAAGTTGCAGGGGAGATCTTTGTCTCAAAATCCAAACGACCAAAAATCATTCAAGAGATACTTGCAGGTGGATATTCATTCTTTCAAGCAAGGCTTGAAGAGATGAGGCAGACAATAGGAGTACGAATAGACCCAAAAGTAACAATGGATGTACATAGAATATTCAGGCTTGGCGGTTCAATAAACAGCAAGAGTGGTCTTTCAAAAATACTATGCAAAGACTTGGAAAGCTTTGATCCGTTTTTGGATGCATGCTTGCTTGATGATAACAAAGTTGAAGTTCTAGCAAACTGTCCTTTCTCATTCAAACTCAAAAATCAAAAATACGGACCATATTTCAACGAGACTATTTCAATTCCAAAATATGCTGCAGTATACATGATCTGCAAGGGAATTGCAGACGTTGCATAAAAGAATCTAATCTTGAAAATTAAGATTATGCCTAAAATTGATTATCTCAATGGACTTTATGACATTATACAGACACAGTTACTTGGTAAGACATTAATTTGACACAAATCAAGGTAGCATGATTTTGTACAGCTCCTCTACTGAAGACAGTTCACCATCGTCTGATGCCGGAAGGTATGTCAGAGTAGGACTTGCTGCACTGATAGGGATAATAATCTTTGTTATAGTTGTTAATCAAGCCGTAACTTTATTTATGAATATAAACGAATTTGATGTTCTCTTTACAAAACCATTACTATATTCGATCCTTTCTGCTCTAATCCTTGCTTCTATAGTGTTAATCAGAGTCAATATCAAAAACCGATCATCTATTGCATGGTATGTAATTCATACAGCAATAACATTTCTGAAAAAGGGAGACAGTAACTCCATAACTGCAAACATTACAAGCTTTAGAGATTACAGACTCAGCATTCCAAATTTTGTAGTCTGGCAGATTACCAAAGTCCTGCTCTTTGGCGCACTCTTTAGCAACCTTATGTTTGGATTTGCAGTACAATACCTACTTGAAGGAAACAATTTGGGAATTGAAAGTATCTGGGGATTATTTTCACTCCCATTTGTGACCCCTCCAACTGATCCATCATATGCCATCGAAAGTGTAGTACCAATGATTCCAACCCTTACTGTTTTAGTTCCACCAATACTTGCAGCAATTGGGTTGCGATTAGTACTGTATGTTGGATTACATTCTATCATAAAGGTAGTAACAAACTATGTGTATGATGTATCAAAAGGCAAACCAAGATTCTTGGACTATATAGCTACGATTGAAGGCATAATTGGTATAGGAATAATATGGGCCGGCATCAACATGTTTTTCACAGATCAAATAGATTACAACACAAGATACGCCATAGGAGGTACACTTACTGCAGGATTTGGCCTTGTCGTATTTTATTTTGTGGATAAATACAGATCCAAAGTCATCATTCAACCATCAAAGCGGGATATCTATGTACGCGTACTAACAATTCTTGCTATTGCAGTAATTGCTGGTTCCATAATGGCTGTCAACAACAGCATTGCGGACGCAAAAAAGATTGAATACCTTGGTCCTTACAAGGCTCAACAGATTGGGGTAAACCGATATCTTGGTCAACTTGGAGAAATTAAGATCAATGGTCACGATGTCAAACTGGAATCTGTTTCTCCAAATAATATTAAAAATTACGTAATGCAAAACCAGCAAATTCTTAGTAACATAAGGGTATGGGACTGGGATGCAGCCTTTGCAAAACTAAAGCCAGAGATTGGGCTTATACCATATGTTAATTTTGAAGATAATGATATTCTAAGATTTAAGGATAGGCTCTACTGGACAGCGTCCATGGAACCAATTTTACCACCTTCTGTAAGTTTAGAGAATAGATGGTATAACGAGCATCTTGTTTACACACATGTTCCAAATGGCTTTCTAACATTGGAAGCTAGCAATGGAACAATAATAGACAGCAGCACGCTCTTCAAACAAAGAGCGATCTACTATGGCGAAGGAGGACTTTTTGAAGAAACTTGGGCTGCTTATCCAACCGATCGAAGAGATACGACAGCAGAACTAAACAATGCATTTTACAGTGGGAAAGGAGGCTTAGATGTAGCACCTCCATTAAGTCAGATCTTTGAACCAAACTTTCTACTTTCTTATCCTACAGAACCAATCCATATCATGCGATACAGAGACATTCAAGATAGAATGGAAACACTATACCCATATTTTCAATACCAACTATTTGGTCAAGAAGTAGATTCATTACCTGTGACTGATGGTCAGAAAACCTACTGGCTTGTTCCATTAATAGTCGGTTTTGATACACACAATGTTCCTTGGACAGTCAGCAATCCATACCTTAGGCTTGTTGGATATGCTTTGGTGGATACATATGATGGTAACATCACTCTCATAAAAACTGGAAACGATTTTTTCACAAACATGTTTGTAAGTCAATATGGCGATAAATTTATCGAGACGCCAAGCTGGCTTGAAGAACAGATCAGATATCCTGAAGAGCTCTTCAACTGGAAAGTCGAAATGTACAACATCTATCACGTTACGGACACTTCAACATTCATACAAGCAAAAGAATTCTATGAAGTTCCAGAAGGACTTGGAGCATATTACATACAGGCCAAACCACCAGGATTTGATAAAAGCACGTATGTCGCACTTCTCTCACTTGAACTACGTGGTTCACAGGGAAGAAACCTTGCAGGCTTTATGATCGTCGAAAATGATCTAAAAAACTTGGGCAGAATGCAGTTTTATGAAGTCCCACTAGACTCTCAAACCAAGTTACTAGGTCCGACTGCAGTGCGTGAGGCATTGGACAGAGATCCTGACTTTGCACAGTTAAAGACGTTGCTAAGAAACCCAAGGATTGGAGATAATATTCTATATAGAATTGGTGATCATGATGTTTACTTTATTCCAGTGTATACAGCAGGCTCTGGAGGAGTTGTAACCCAGCTTGGAACTATAGCAGCAGTCGGTGCTGCATTTGATGGAGAATATTATGTTGGAATGGGAAACACTGCACAACAAGCCTTCGAGGCATATCTTGCAAAGCTTTCAGGAGTTGCACCATCCACTACTAGTGGTTTTGTGGAACTTGACAGAGATACTAGAATACAGACACTAAAATCATTATTTCAAAACGAAAATATCAGAATTGTCAGCCCAACATCAGTACAGATTCCACTTTCATTTGAAGAAGGCAAGGTCTCGTTTTTCCAAGAATCCGATCTTGAAGAAACTAAGAAGCTAGTCTCTAAATTTATAGATGATTTTGTAAAACCGCGAACCGATAGGATAATCACTTGGGAAACAGAAAATAGCATCAATTTCGGTTCTATCGTGTTTGTGGAAAACGTGCCAGAGATGCATTACATCTCAATTGAGGTAGGCAAGTAGTTGCTTTTAGTTGTAGACAACGGTTCTGTCTACACTAAAGCACTTTTGAATTTTTTACTTGAAAAAAAAACAGAATTTATTTCTCTTACTTTTGATAAAGTAGCCCTTTCAGATCTTCATAAATATTCCAGTATAATTCTTTCTGGTAGACGAAAAAATGATCCCATGATGAATGCTATCAATTCAAAAATAATTAAACACGTAATTTCAGAAAAAAAACCACTTCTAGGAATTTGTTACGGTGCCGAAATTCTTGCATTGACTCTTGGTGGCACGCTTATCAAGATGCAAAAAATACACACAGGAATTCAAGAAATTGAAATAGTAAAAACCAACCCTATTTGTAGTGGGAAAATCACTGTTTTTGAGAGTCATTCATATATGATATCAAAAATTGACAGTATCTTTGAGCAGATTGCCAAATCTAATGTATGCAAGTTTGAAATAATCCAATATTATGACTCTGCTATTTTTGGGACTCAATTTCATCCAGAAATGAGTGATGATGGTAAACTTCTCTTAGAGAAATTTGTCACGATTTGATGGTTTTAATATCTAACTTTCGATAGGATCAATCTTGGAATCAGACCACATGCTTTTTCTACCACTTGTAGAAGAAGATGAGGAGAACGTTTGTCTCCCCCTCGTGATTACTGTTGTATCTAGATACTGGGCGCTGGAGTTACCATTTTCGGAAGCAAAGGAGATTGCAAAAAAATATCCAAACATGAGGGGAAGCATAATGATAGAAGGAATCGAGCTTGCAGAACGACACGGTATGGCAAGTCTTATTTTAAGCTCGACCATCAAAGAATTGAAAAAAACAGTAGATATGGGAATTCCACCAATAGTTATTCTTCCGGGCATACAAGA
>JBQTIK010000154.1:0-15140 GCA_052388195.1 Nitrososphaerota archaeon
GCCATCGTCACAGGCATTGGATTATGGAGAACACATCAAAGGACACGTGAATCTAATGAGATTACAAGACAGCAATTAGAAGAAACCAGAAAATCCAACATTCTCATTGAGAAAGAACTAAAGACACGTTTAAGACCACAATTGGAATTTGTCAAAACCAAGTCAAGTTTGCAGGGTCGTGAAGGCGATTATCATGTACGACTATATTATACAATAAAAAATTCTGGAATAGTCACTGCACGAAAAATAACTCGTCGATCCTTTGAATCCAATAATGTGGAAATAAATAACATAGTGAAAGAGTGGGATGGCATAAAAAATAATAGTTACCCAATAGGAACAATCCAGCAAGGAGAATCTATAGAACTATTTGAGGACATTTCGTGGAAGGAAGGAAAATCAACAACGAATTGGATTATTTGGCTTGAATACGAATATTTTGATGTTAAAGAAAAATATAATAGTATTTGTAAATTTTGGTTCAGGACAAGAACCCGTTCCTCACAAATGGTTTATCCATGACGAAGTGATTGAAGCAGAAAAAAGACGTGATGATGAAAGGGCTGGAAATATATCTGCACCAATATAATAATCAAATCATAAAGAAATAGTTTGACCTGTCAAATATCTAGTTACCTTAATTCTACAGGAGGTACACAACTTCTCTCTATACATAGCATCACAGTTAGGAGTATCACAATTCCATTCGTTTCTACAAATAGGACAAAAATGTATTGCCATGCTTTACTCCCTACTAGCGTTTTGAATTAAGGTAATCCACTTGTTATCGCCTTCTATTTTGATCCCTGCTTTTTCAGACGGTGTACTTCCATCCAAGCCCATGTGTGGTCTAATGTAATTATGAAACATCTGATAGCCTGTCAAAATAGACGTGGGTTCGGTAAAATTGTATAGTTAGGATGACAAATTTTTAATCTAGAATCTATCGTCTTGGTCTTCGCCCTGGCTTGTTCTGTCCTGGAATTCTTTTTAATTCAAATCTTTTTCTAAAATTTTCTTTGTTTCTCATTATGGAAATAATTCCATGTCTTTCTCTTGCTTGAACCTTTGGTGTCTGACCTCTGACTTTGCCTGCCTTAGTAAGTGAACCGTGTGTTGGCATGAATCAACTCTTTGTTCTTTTCAATTTATGTATTTGGGTTGATTTACCAGTATCTAGCTTTAATGGTCTCTATTACCTGTTCATGTTCTCTGCTCTTTCGTCTAGCAAATCCTTCACTTGCACTAAGTGGAACACCGCCTAATGTCCTTGCCAGAGCAGTAAAGGCCTTTCGTTTAAAAGAGTCATTATGTCCCGTCTTGTCCATGAACTTTTGAATTCCATATTTGAAGTTGTGCTGCCAAGTTTTGTACATCACACCAAGCTGTACTGCATCCATCTCGTTGCCTATGTCAAAGAATTCTGATTTTTCAAGCAACCCAATAGGAACAAAAGTAAGTGGCGTGGCAGTAAACATGGATTGGGGTTGTTCTTTTTCCAGCTCGCTGATTAGCCTTATGGTCTCCCAAGCATCTTCGTCTGTTTCGTCATTGTCTAGTCCCATTATCAATGTAAATGCAGGAATCCAGTGGTTTTCATTTAATGTCTTTACTCCCTCTTTTACAACCCAGTGCCATTCTTCTGGTTTATAGGGAGCAAGCTTTCTGTCAGCGTATTTACCAATTAATCTCAAACTGCCTGTTTCAAAACCACATTGGATTCCAATCTTGTTGTCAGGACCTGCTCGAATAATTTTTGAGAGATTTGGAATCAGTTTTTCATCTGAGATTGCGCCTGCAAGTGTACCATGTGTTGGGTTTGTATGTCCTATACCTGTAGACATTACTGCAGTGAAGAGTTCCTCAAGTGCTTCCCTGTTTGGAGCCATGTTCTTTGTCTTTCTTGGATCTAGACCATAAACAAAAATGTCGTCGCTGTGCAGCCAGGCAGAAGTGTGTCCACCTTTTTTCATGTTCACTTCAATTTCTTTTTTAACTTTTTCAGGAGGATAATATCTTAACGGTCGTAGCGTGACATCACAAAACTTGCAACCTCGTCCACATCCACGCATGACTTCAACCATTCCATGCATACTTGGTTCAACAATGTCTGGAATCAGATCAATGTCAGGCTCGTCCCAGTAGTGGATGAATCTACCATGATACTTTGTATCTCCCTTTCCAAACTCTTTAATGTCAACTTTGAAATCGTTTTTTGAAAATGGGTTCATGTTATCAAACGCTCCATCAATCAAATTGTTGAAAAACTGTCCTGCATGTCCATCAATTTCTGGAGCAATTCCACCAAGCTCTCCTTCTAGAACTGCATACAAACCATATTCTTGGATTTTTTGTGGATCGTAATTGTACTGCCAAGTTCCAGATGCTCCTGCAATAACCTTTGCGTTGCTGCCACTCCTTTTCTTTGCTTCATTAATTTTCATGTGCAGTTCTCTGCAGTAAAATTCGTCATAGGACATTTGCTTGCGACCATAAGTAAAGGTCATGGTTACTGGTCCCATTCCAAGTGGATCCATTTCGTGGGTTCCAATGACTTGGGTTTCTGGACCGATGAACTTGTCCACATGATCTGGGTGGGCGACAACGACATCTTCACGCTTAAAACCATCACGCAAAAGTGCGGCCTCTACTTTTCTAATTCCATATGGAGCATATTTTGCAACTCCATTTTCGTGACCAATTGTATTACATATAAAATCAAAAAGAACCTTTGGGGTCACTTGATTTTTAAACAAAAGATACCAAATGCTGTTTTTTGATCTGTGTGGATCTAAAGCTGGTGCGCATCCAAAGAAGGTAGCAAGAGATATACCTCTATATGGCGACATTAGTGTGCGATCTGCAGTCAATACGATTTTTGTGTGTCCCACTTTCTACTCCTTGCCTGATTTCTTATCCCATTCATTTTAAGCTTTCCTGTATTAGCAAATGAGGTGTTAATAGTTTTCAAGTATTCCAGCTTTATTTCTGTGAGTGTATCCAAATTCTTTGTTTGACAGCAGATATTCACTATCAAAGACTGTACCATCTCTACATACAAGAACTTCTTCAACACAACAACTTCCACATATTCCCATTCCACATTTCATCATTCTTTCAAGACTTGCTTGAGCTGGAATCTTTTTTCCTGATGCCAGCTGTATTACTTTATGCATCATCTTTTCAGGTCCGCAAGTATATACTGCATCAAATTTTGTTTCTGAAAGTAAATGTTCCATTACATCAGTAACCAATCCTGTCTTTCCATATGAACCGTCTTCTGTTACAACAATTACTTGATGTTTGTTGTTTTCTAAAATATGATTTGCCATTTTCTCAAAAAAGACTTCTTCTTTTGTCTTTGCTCCCATCAGTACTGTAACTTCATCTGTTTTTTTTAAAAATGTCAAGAGGCGTATTAACGGAACTAGCCCTGTACCTCCGCCAACAAGCAGGAGCTTGCCTTGCTTGATACTAAAAGAATTTCCATACGGCCCCCTCACTCCTATGTATTCTCCTACTTTAACACCATATAGGGCTGTAGATGCGATACCATGTTTTCTTACCGTAAATGCCGCCTTTCCTTTTTCTAGCGATGCCATTACACTCATCGGCAGCTCATTAACACCAGGGATCCATACCATTGCAAACTGTCCTGGTCGTACGTTAGAAAGAACTTCGTCTGAAAAAGCTAGTGTTCGTACCGTAGGAGTTTCCTCTATTACTTTCTCTATTTTTACAACTATTGGTTTATCAAAATCTCTTTGCAATTCCTACCATTTCTTTTATTTTTGTGAATCCTTTCTTTTCCATGTACTTTGATATGCCATTATTAATTTCTGAAAACACACCAATCCACTTGTCACCTATTGCACTACCAATCTGTACAGCACTAGAACCAGCAAGGATGAATTCAATCGCATCTTCCCAGTTTGAAATCCCGCCACATCCAATTATTGGAATGTCAAACTTTGATGAAATCTCGTAGACACATCTTACTGCAATTGGTTTTATTGCAGGTCCTGAAAGACCGCCAATTTTGTTACTAAGAATTGGTCTTGTTGTTTCTACATCAATTGCCATAGCGCGCATGGTGTTTATTGCAGTTATTGCATCAATCCCTGCCTCGCAAGCTACTCTAACTGTTTCAAGATAGTCTGATGATCCTAGTCCAACTTTTGCAATGACTGGAACTTTTGAGTGAGATTTCACAGACTTGACTATTTTGTGTACTAGCTCAGGATCGTCTCCTACTTCTAGTCCAACTTTTGCTACGTGCGGACATGACAAATTGAGTTCGTACCCTAAAATTTTTACATTCTCAAATTGTTTTATCATAAAGGTAAAGTCTTCTTCAACAGAACCAACCAAGCTTACAATGATCGGAATTGTTTTGTTTGAAGAGATCATCTTTGCAAAATATGGCGCGCCGGGGTTTGAAAGACCGACGGCATTTAGGTAACCACCCTTTACCCCAATTAGTGTTGGATTGGCATAACCTTCCCATGGTTCTTTGCTTAGTGATTTGGTAACAAGGGCACCTGCCCCTTCTTTATATAGACGCGCAAAAACATCAAGTGAGATCCCAAGAATGCCAGAGGCAAGCATTGTTGGTCTTTCGAGTTTAATTTCCCCTACTTGGGTTGAGATGTCAGGTTTCACTTCTGATTATAAAAAATTGTTGTCATATAACAGTTCATGTGTAATCTTGCACTATGGAATGTTACCTTTTTTAGTGAGAGCGCCGGAAAATGGTGAGTATGCATTTTGTTATTTTAACAGAGGTAGGAATAGCGGTATTTGACGAAAATGCGTGCGTAAAATCTTTCCCATTTTCAGATCCTGCAAGAGAATATGTTTCTATAAAAGAAGAAAAATCAGACATTAGTGGATTACAAGATTTTCTTTCAAAATTAAACTCTGGAATTTTTGTAAATGACTCTTCATTGCTAAAGATTTTGAAAAGAAATTTAGTTGACGTAGATTTGATGGAAGAGTCCAAGATAGAACACATCCAAAATGCAAAGCTACGAGTTCTTATTGATTCTGGTTTTGCAAAAGATGAAGCTGATGCGCGAACAAAATTGCGTGACTTTGCCGTACAGCTTTCCTCTTCTAAGGTGACAGAAACATCAGAAAGTCCTGACTTGCACATAATTCAGACAATAAACACACTTGATGAGATTGACAAGATAATAAATGGACTCAGCTCAAGACTGCGAGAATGGTATGGCTTACATTTTCCTGAGCTTGACAATCTTATCGATAGCATAAATGGATACGCCAAGATAGTTTTGGGTGGCAAAAGAGATGATCTAACGGACAAGGTGTACATAGATGCAGGTTTTCCTGAAACTAAAGTCGAGATGCTCTCGCTTTTACAAAAAAAGAGTAAGGGTGGAGCTATATCAAATGAGAACCTTGCAATTGTACAAACCCTTGCTAAACAAATTTTGGAGCTTTTTGATTTAAGAAATACTCTTGAAAAACACATAGAGGCACAGATGGAGCTTGTAGCACCAAACACTAGTGGAATACTTGGAGCTGCAGTAGGAGCTAGAATTCTTGCAAGAGCTGGAAGCCTCAAAAAGCTTGCATTCATGCCTGCAAGCACAATACAGGTTCTTGGTGCAGAAAAGGCACTCTTTCGTTCTCTTAAGACAGGCTCCCAACCACCAAAGCATGGCTTACTTTTCCAGCACGCACTGGTACATGCTGCTCCAAGATGGCAACGAGGTAAGATAGCTAGAGCCATCTCTACAAAGGCCGCTATTGCAGCCAGAGTTGATGTCTATGGCGCAGGAAGGAATCAGATGCTCTTTGAGAAGCTAAACATAAGAATCAAAGAAATAGGTGAAAAATACAAAGAGCCCACAGAAAAAGAACCGATGAGAGTTCAACAACGCACCACTTTCCACTATGCAAGAGAACAAAGGCGATTTGATAGAAATTCTGGACAGAGAAACAGACCAAAAAAAGATTGGAAGAAAGGAAAACGAAGAAAGTTTGGAAAACGAAGAAGGTAATATTTTCTGGATTAAAGTAGACGGCGAAAAAAAACTTGCAACAATAAATCTTGTTCCTGGCAACCAAGTCTATAAGGAAAAGCTAGCAAAGATAAAAGACGAGGAGTTTAGAGCATGGGATCCGTTTCGAAGCAAGCTTGCTGCGGCTATAATGAATGGTCTTGAGTTTTTGCCAATCGTCAGAAAATCAAGAATTCTCTATCTTGGTGTGTCTACAGGAACAACCGCAAGCCATGTTTCTGACATAGTTGGACCAAACGGAATAGTATTTTGTGTAGAACATGCAAGTCGAGTAGCTCGGGATTTTTTAGACAGAGTAGCTTCACTGCGTTCAAACATAGTGCCTATCTTACAAGATGCAAGACAGCCAAAGCAGTATTTTTCAGTTTATGGAACAGTTGATGTTGTTTATGTTGATATAGCACAGCCTGATCAGACAGAGATAGCTATTCTGAACTGCAAGACCTATCTAAAAAAAGGCGGTTACCTAATGCTTGTCATAAAGACAAGAAGTATTGATGTAACTAAAGAACCAAATCTGATAATACAAAGTGAGATAAAAAAACTAGACTTATTTTTTAAGGTAATTCAGAAAATAGATCTGTTTCCATACGATAAAGACCACGCAATAATAGTTGCAAAGTACCTGGGCTAGAATCAATTTTGTCTCATCAACATCTTGACTGGCTTCCAGCTTGTGCGCACAAACTGTGGCGTTTTCTTATAGGCAACGATCCAGTCTCTTACAAACCGCATTGTCTTAAAGTCGGATGGATATCCACTTCCTAGGTCGTATTTTTTCCGTAGTTTTTCTATTGCTTTATCGCGAGTTACTTTTGCGATAATTGATGCTGCAGATACAACGGTAAATCTGCTGTCTGCATGGTGTCTTGAATAAATTCGTCCAGTCTTGGCAAGCTTGGAAATCTCTCTTCCAAATCTGGTTGGGTTTACATCGCATGAATCTACATAAGAGGAATCTGGTCTCAGCTTTGAGATTACTTTTGCCATATACTGAGCTTCTAGATGGTTCAATCTATTTCTGCGGACGCTATGATCTATTGTCTTTGGTTGTATCCTTGCAACATAATAGTCATCTACAAAATTAATTATTTTTTTGTAGAGTCTTTCGCGTGCAGCTGGGCTTAGTTGTTTGGAATCTCTCACCCCAATATCTGACAAGTGTTTTATCTTTGCATGTTCAACTGAAACACCTGCAATAACAAGTGGGCCAAGTACTGATCCCCTTCCTGCATCATCAACGCCACAGACTATCATCCGTGTTTTTGTTGTGCCAGATGTATTAAACCATTATAGGTTAATAGTAATAATAGAACTAGATTGCAAACCGATCAAATGGAAGAGCCAGTTGAGATAGTAGAGGGAAAGACGAGACTTCTTGTTCCCAAAGATTCCCTTGATGTAAATGCGCCCCCAAGGCAGCCAGCCTTTTTTAACCCAAGGGCAAGGCTGAGCAGAGATTTTTCTATAGTTGTCTATTATGCATTTTTGCAAAACTTCAAGGGGCCAAAAACCTTCCTTGATTGCCTTGCAGGAATTGGTGCACGAAGCCTTAGAGTCGCAAACGAATTAGAGATTGTTGAAAAGGTTTTTGTCAATGATGTAAATCCCAAAGCCCTTGAGCTTGGGATTAGGTCTGCAAAGCTAAACAACGTTACCAAGTGTGAGTTTTCAGAAAACGAGGCCTGTAGATTTCTTAGCTTGCATTCAAAAAGGGAGAATCGCGGAGCTGTTGTTGATATAGATCCTTTTGGTTCCCCATCAAGATATCTTGACTGTGGAATACGAGCAACATGTCATGGGGGGCTTCTGTCAGTTACTGCTACGGATCTTCCTGTGCTACACGGATTGTACCAAGCTGCATGTCAGCGAAGATATCACGGGATTCCCGTAAAGACAGAGTATGGGAACGAGATTGCACTAAGATTGATTCTTGGGTGTATTCATCTTGTAGCTGGAAGACTAGACGTTAAAGTAGTGCCATTATTTGTACAACACAACATGCACTATTACAGAGTCTATGTCAAGGTGCTGGTGCGAACAGATGCGGAAGATAATATGGGATACATTTTACATTGCAAAAGTTGCGGTCATAGAAATGCGCAAAAGGAGCAAGACTATTCTTGCGAAGTTTGTGGCAAAAAAACAGAATCAGCTGGTCCGCTCTGGATAGGGGAGGTTTACGACAAGGTATTTGTCAATATGATGTTATCCAAACTTGAGCAGTTTGTAGTAAGCAAGAGTTGTGAAAAGACTTTGCTAAAGTGTCAGCAAGAAATAGGGATGCCTGCCACATATTTCACACTTGATGATATAGCAAGAAGGATGCGAACTGCTCCCATTTCACTAGAACAAGCAATAAAAAAACTTCAGGAGGCGGGATTTAAAGCAGGACCTACAAGTCTAAATCCTAGCGGACTAAAGACGAATGCAAGAATAGACGAAGTGTTACGACTCTTACAAAATTAGTTGTTATATCCAAGACAAATAAAGTAAAGCTCACTGCTTGTTTTTCTACTTGCCTTTGGTTTTCTAATCTGAACTTTGGCAAATTTCTTTTTGACATAGTCTCGAAACTCATTAGAGTATTGTCCATCAAATACCTTAAAGAGTGCATTTCCCTTGTATGCAAGAACGTGTTCTATTATTTTTACTGCTGCATAGTTTAGTGCAATCTGTTTTGCATGATCAACTGCCCATACACCACTTACTTGTGGAGATAAATCACAGATCATGGTGTTTACCTTTCTTCCAAAATAATCAAAGATTAGCTCCACGATTGATTCATCCTCAATGTTTCCTCTTATGATATGTGCATTAGGAACCTCTTCCACATAAGAGGTGTCTATTCCCATTACTTTGCCCTTGTTGCCTGCAAGCTCCACCGCAACCTGTGTCCATCCTCCTGGAGAACATCCAAGATCCAGCACATAAAAACCAGGGCCGATTATTCGATACGACTTGTTAAGCTCTTTTAGTTTGTATGCAGCTCTGCTTCTGTATCCTTCTTGATGGGCTAGCCTTCTGTAATAATCTCGTCGTGCATCAAGTAGCTTCATTTCTTTGATTTTTTAATATTTGTAAATTCAGTTAGTACCCATTGCTCAATTAGAGGACAGGTTCTTGGACTTACTTCACCATCAACAGTGCATTTTTGTTCTACAGGACAGATTAGACAGGGTGCGGCTTCAATTGATTGAGTGCTAACTGGCATTTTTGCAATTTTAAGCTTGTACGTCCATCTACCATTTTCAAGAATCTTCTCACGCTTTATGATGTTACGTCTTTCAAGCTTGATAGCTAACCTTGAACCATCTCTGCTTGTAAGTTTTAGCTTTTTCCACAGTTCACTTTGTAATATGCCATTATCACTATGCTCTGCAACGATGTTACAAACTCGAGTTGTGAGTTTTTCCATATCCATGCCTTCGATCTCAAAGTTTTCAATTTCCTTTTCGTCTATTTCTTCCTCTAACTCTTCTACACTCTTCTTGATAACACCTTTCTTGGCAACACCCTTTTTCTCAATGATAGTTTTTTTGTTTGCAGATTTTTTCTTTTCTTCCGATTTTTTTACTATACTTTTTTTCGTTAATTTTTTTGCTTTCTTTTTAACCATAAAGACCTCTCAATAATATTATATTGCACACTCAGATGTTAGTTTGAAAGTAATATATAACATGGTATTTGATTTACTGAACTTTGAACTTGGCTGCTGTAGATATGGTCTTTTGGTAGTTTTTATCGTTCATTTCCGCCACAATTTCATACTCTCCAGCCGTGCCAATCTTCTCTGAGAATGTATCATCTATTGGTAAAGATAAATTCCCAGCTGAAAAACACTGGGAGAAAAAGCCATTTTGTGTAATGACTTGTTTTGGTGATGTTTTTGTATCATAAATTGTGATGTACAGATCACCACAATCAAAGTCTGGATTACTGACTAGTATCTTAACTTCAATAGGCATGGAAACCGAATATGTTTTCAAAAGTTCCTGAATCTTAATCTCTTCATCCCCTATTTGAGTAGGGGGTCTTAGCAGATCTTCAAAAGTCCACAAGTTAAGCTCTCTGTTTTGTTCTTGCAAAACATCTGATAAAACAAATGCACCAAAACCCATTGATGCCACAGCTGGAAAAAGAAAAACGACAAGAGCTACATTTTGCACAGCCATTTTGTTATCTAACACTTTGCATTCCCTTATATCTATTTAGTCAAAAAATCAAGTTGGTCAGATAGATAATTTTGTCGAATAAGTTAAATCAAGGACAAGTACATAGCCGCTAGATGCGGTTAAGAAAATTTAGAGTTCATGCATTTCGTTGTATTCATGATTCAGGTGAAATAAAAGTTGGAGACTTGGCTGCATTCATTGGTAGAAATGAAAGTGGCAAGACCGCAATATTAGAGGCTCTCACATTACTGAACAAGGATACCAAAGTCTCTGAGCTTGATTTGTGCGACGAGATGGCTGAAGAGCTAAAATCAGAAATAAAAATAGTTGAAGGAGAGTTTGAGCTCATGGAGAAGGATACTAGATTAATTCGTGAAAAGTTTCCAAATTTGTCAGATATTAAAAAAATAAAGATCTTCCGCACCCAGACAAACCCGAAAGTCCAGTATGACTTTGGCGATATTAAAATAAGTGGCGAGGCAGACAAGAGAATAAACTCGTGGGAAAACTTTGTAGAAAAGATCCATAATTTTGTATTAACAATTCCAAACCCTGTTCGCATAAAACTCGATACAAAATTCTTGGAGGGTCATGCGCCAAAGACAAGAGAGGCCTTTAACAGCATGATGGCAGAATTCAACAATAACGTCTACCTATTGGCATCCCAGGAAAAGCAAGTAATTTTGACATGGGAGCAAATCTATCGTGATATTGATCACACATACGATACGCTGCTCATAGGCACAAGTGAGCGTTCAGCCCTTGAGAATTTTGTAGAGGAAAGACTTCACCCAAGATTCGTATACTTTTCAGATTACAAGAAGATTTTAGGCAACATAGACCTTGACGAGTTTTTGAAAGAGACAAAAGGAGTAAGACCAAAAGGATTGGAGTATATCGAGCAATTTGACAAGGCAGAGACCGTCAAGAATCTATTTTATCTGGCAGAACTTGACATGGATAAGCTTGAAGAGGTTCAGAACAGCCCATCAAGACTCATAAAACTTTTGCATACTGCAAGTAGGAAACTAACTGGTAGACTAAACCCTGCATGGAAGGGAGATCCAATTCATGTGGAATTGAGATTCAATCCTGGAAACATACTCAGTGTTGTGATTTCCGATATACATAGGGATGGCACTGTAACAAATACTGGACTTTTGAATAGAAGAGCAGAGGGATTCAAGTGGACATTTTCATTTATAGTGAACTTTGCTGCAGAAACACAAAGATCTGAGCTCAAAGAAGCCATATTACTTCTTGACGAACCTGCAAGAAACTTACATCCAACTCAACAACGCGGAATCTCTGATTTGTTAAAGGGTCTTGCGGGCTCCAACCAAATTCTGTATGCAACACACTCACCCTTTATGATATTTGATTATACTCCTGGGAATCTACTTGTAGTAGAACTTGACAAAAGAAATCATCTTAGTCGCATCTATTATGACTATTGGAATGCAGACGATTCTACTCTGACTCCAATTCTTTATGGTCTTTCTAGAGGTCTTGTAGAATCAATTTCAGACAGAGAGATTGGCTCTAATTCAAGACCGGTAATCATTGTGGAGACAATGTCGGATTCTATGTATCTAAATGCTTTTGATAAGTTTCTAAAAGATCCCAATCTTTCTATGAATCCTTTAAACATAGTACCTGCATATAACAAGAATTCGGTCCTGCCTCTTGCCATATTCTATAGAAATCATGGCTACAACACATTTGTACTCCTTGACAATACAGAAATGTCACGTCAAATTTCTACCATGCTGCAAGCAAATAACTTCAAGTCTGTGCAGGTAATATTTTTCGAACTTGGTGGGCAACCAAAGCAGGTAATTGAAGACTTGATAGTGGATGAAGATTATCTATATGCAGTTAACCAGACCTATGGAATCAAACTAAGAAAGGAAGGATACACCAATATCACAAGAGAAGATCTTCTTGCAAAAGGTAAAAAAAGCATCTTGGACAACCTAAATGAAATTTGGAAAGAAAACCAATACCTTGGTTGGGAAAAATTTGACGCCGAAGAGATTTCTAGGTATATCTGTGAAAAAATTTCAACTGGCGAGACTGAATTTTTATCCGACAAGACAAAAGACCAGTTTAGAGCCATATACAGATTGATTGCTGAGAGAATAAGACAAAACCAGAACATAGTTTCTGAAACGACAGTTACCAATACAAGATAAATGGGAATTTTCCAAAACAGCTATGATTAGTACTTTACTCATCATTCATACTATTCTAACCAAAAAAAGTGAAATTTTGTGAAAATAGATACTTAAGATTTAATTTGGAGAATGATTTTGTTTTACTATGGAATATAGATTGGTTAGAGGCGTTCTTCTTTAAATTTTACTTATTTAAGGTTAATTTTAAATTTTTGTGGTACCGCAAGTAGAAGGCCAAACTGAGCTTGTAACAGTAACTTCTACAAGTCATCAGGGGATAACAATCATGGAATACAAAAACGGCGAAGAAAACATTTTTGATATCAAATCAGTGGTTTTGGAAGTTAACAATGGAAATTTCAAATCATTTAAAACAGAGAATGGATGGACTGGAAAAAAGACATCGGCTGCTACTATGACTTTCACCTCTACAAATCCAATAAAGCCTGGTGAGTCTGCAAAATTTGGAATAAAGACTGATAGACCAGATCCCGCCTTTAGCTGGAAAGCATTTGATGAAGAAGGTGATGAATTAGGTTCTGGCGGAAGTACTGTCATAACACAGCCGGAAATAACTAAAGAGACTAATCCATTGGGACCTGCTGGTGTTTTAGATGATTCATCTTTTAGAATGATTCCATCTACTCCAAGTGTTGGCTCGTCTTTGCGTATTATTGGTGAAAATTTTGGTCCAAGAGAAAATCTTGACTTTTACATAGGCAGTAATAAAATAGATTCTTTTGTAACTGATGAAAACGGAGATTTTGTACTTAGCACCAAAATTCCAGAAAACCAGCAAGCTGACAGAGCAGATTTTATAATAAAAGATCAGAATGGCAATCAAAAATCAATGAGTCATAGAATCAAAGAATCTTCAAGCAGAGCTGTTTTACCTCAAGATGTTCCTTTGACTATAAATTCTGATTCTGTATATCACAGAGGTGATGAAAAGACAATTACAGGAACCGCAGCACCCGATAGCACCATAACTATGTCAATTTCAGATCCAGAGGGCAATATTATAACAACTTTTACCGCAAAGGCAGACAGCACGGGCAAATATTCCATAACCCAAAGAGTTCCTTCAGACAGCAAGTTTGGTGATTATATCATTAGTATTTCTGATGGCAAAAACACTGTTTTTCATCCCTATAAGATAGAGACAACGCAGAGAATTATTTTATCACCAAGCAAGCAACCGTATGAACCAGGTGAAACCATAGTGATTAATGGTACCGCCTTGGCTAATCAGGAGATACAGATTACAATAGACGACCCAGTAGGTATGGAGGTCTATGCAAATAGTTTTGTTGTTGGCACTGATGGAAAAGTTACTGTGGAATATAAGCTAGACATTGCAGCAAGAGAAGGTACCTATATAGTATTTGTAACGCAGGGAAGTGAACGTGAAACAGTCCTAGTTGGAGTTGGTGAACTTCCAGGACCTCAGTTGTTAGTGACAATGAATGCATTAAACTACAAGACTTCAGATCAAGTTATCATGAACATAATAGGACCACCGTCATCTACTGTAAGTTTGATTATAGTTGATCCGTCTGATAAACAAAAATTTGCTGATACTATTACCATTGGTTCTGATGGTTACAGTGAGTATACCTTTAGCGCAAATGGATATTCCCCAGGAGTTTACACAGCAGTTCTTACTTGGGCAAATGTGCAAGTAGAAGAAAGGTTCTCAGTTGGTTTGGGGGCTGAATCTGGACCTGTAACTATTAAGACTGTTAAAGACACATACCTGGCTGGCGAGTCTATCCTATTGTTAGGCGAATCTAAACCAAATGTTATAATCACAATCATTTTGATAGACCCTGATGGAGTCAAAGTAAGAACTGCCGATGTATTCACTGACAGTAAGGGGATCTTTACATCGACTGTGTTTAGGTTTCCTAGTGATGCTAAGCCAGGAATTTGGAAGATCGATGCAGCTAGTGGTCTTAATCATGTAACCAAGGAACTTCCAATATTAACACAATCAGTTCAAGGTCTAGCAGTACATGTTGATAAGAGCCCGCCAGATTACAGCACAGATGAGCTTATTACGATTAGTGGTAGTGGGGCTGGCAAGTCTCATAACATTGAGATAAAAATATTAAGTTCAGATCAAACAGTGATTGAAGAGCTTAGTATAATTGCAAAGTCTGATGGAACCTATAGTACAGTATGGAAGATACCTAAAAACTTGAACTCTGGAACATATACAATAAAAGTGCTAGATGTAACACTTACTACCGAAACAACTTTCACTGTACGATAATTATATTAGGGTTCTGTAACGTCTGCGGTTTATAGTGGCAAAATCTTCTATTTGTAAAGAATTGGTTGATCAGTTTAGTTGTTTGTCCAGATTTCGTATCCTGTGATACGTATTTTTCTGACACTGGAAAGTTGTTGGTTGATCACGAACGAAGTTTATGAGTAATCAACCGTAGATTTGACAGAACCAATATATGAGATGGCAGTTATGAATAACGTAACTTCTGCATTAAACAAGTTGCCTGCCAGACAAGAATTTAATGAAGTTAAATCAATAATTGATACACAAAACAAAAAAGTTGAAGAAATTTTAAAACCTATAAAAGATGAAATTGAAAAAGCTACTGAAGCACGTAATAAGAAGGTAGGTTATATTGGATAGATCAGATCACTATGGAGAAATGGCAGCTATCGGAAAAATTCGTTACGCCATTAAAGTTAAACAAGTAAATGATGAATTATTAGAA
>JBQTIK010000155.1:0-16045 GCA_052388195.1 Nitrososphaerota archaeon
TTGAAAATTATTGTTAAGATTTTCTAAGAAAAAGGTGCCCGGTAGAACAGTTATGGCGGACCCGAAGGGACTCGAACCCTCGACCTGACGCTCCGCAAGCGTCCGCACTATCCAAGCTGTGCAACGGGTCCACTAGAAAACTCATTTTACCTGTTATAATACATTACAAAAAATTGCTATGGTGCTTGCTCTGCCTTTTTTACAAAGACATAGTTCATGATAAGCCCTGCAATTATTCCGCCTATTATTGGACCAACCCAGTAGATCCAGTGGTATTCCCAGAATCCTGAGACGACCGCAGGTCCAAAAGTCCTTGCTGGGTTCATACTTGCACCAGTCAGTGGGACACCAACTAGATGAAGCAAAAATATCATTCCGCCAATTGCTATGCCAGCAAAACCAGATGCTGCTTTTTTGTGGGCTGCAGTCATGAAGATAACAGTAACCAAGAAGAAAGTCAGGATTATTTCCACGCCAAGGCCAGCCAATGCGTTATGACCTAAAAGTTCGCTTGGACCACCCTGTGTTCCATAATGCACTTGAGCACCTGGTCCTGGAACAATCATCATAAGTGCAAACGCAGCAGCTACTGCGCCAATTAATTGAAAGACGATATATCCAATACCATCCTTGATTCCAATTCTTTTTGTGATCATCATTGGTATGGTAACTGCCGGATTTATATGAGCACCAGAAACGTGGCCAAATGTGTAAACCATCAAACCTATTGCAGCACCATGTCCAAGTGAGATCATAATTATTCCCTCAATTGAAAGTCCATTTCCAAATACAACAGCTGCAAGTACTATAGATAAAGGCCCAAAAAAGACCAGGGCAAAAGTAGCGATAGATTCAGCAAACCACGCTCTCTTATTCATACATTCATTCAACCTTTGGGCATCTCATATAAAATATTCGGATTGATTTTCTTAAGCTAGGAAAAAATAATTAGGGAATACAAATTATCATATCCATGCTTTATGTTGGCGATGATGTGCCTGATTTTAGCTTAAAAGATGCGGCTGGAAATATAGTTAAAAAATCAGATCTAAAAGGCAAAAAGTATGTAGTCTATTTTTATCCAAAGGACTTTACGCCAGGCTGTACTACAGAAGCCGCTGAATTTTCTAGAGATTATAAAAAGTTCAAAGCTAGAGGAATTGAGATAATAGGAATTAGCCCAGACGATGTTGATTCCCACAAAAAATTTGGCGAAAAGATGGGTGTCTCCTTTATCTTACTTGCAGACCCAGAAACCGAGGTTGCAAAAAAGTTTGGCGTGTGGGGCAAAAAACAGTTTATGGGTCGTGAATACATGGGCGTAAATAGAACAACCTTTTTGGTAAATGAGAAAGGAAAAATTTTCATGGTCTTTGAAAAAGTTAAGGCGGCAGGACATGCGCAGGAAGCCCTCGAAGCCTTTCAAAATTAAGATTTTAAAACTATTTCCAGCCAGATGGCATTGTTCCACGTTGCTTTGCAGGTGCTGGTGCAGGTTTTGTAGCTTCTTCAACTCTTTGTCGCTCTAGTCTTTCCAGATACTCCCTTTCATATTCAGCAAGCTTGTTAGCTCTTGATTTCTTATCTTTAGCTGCTTTTGATTCATCTTGCGAGCTTGTTGCCTCCTCAACTTGAGCAGCAGTTGGCGCTTCTTCAAATTTTATAGCCTTTGGTTCAATGAACTGTTTGTCTGGAGGATGATAGGCCAGTCTTTGTCTTGTCCTGTAATAGTTCTCACCAGTATAGTAATTCACTTTTGGCGCTGGTGCTTCCATCCGTTTTGGTTTCTCTTTTTTTGGCTCTTCTTGTGGTTCTGGTGCAGGTTCTGGAGGAGGTTGTACTTGAACTGTCTGAGCAACCTGTCCTCCACTGAACTGTTTGTCAGGCGGATGATAGGCCAGTCTTTGTCTTGTCGCATAGTATTTGTTCCCAGTGTATTTTGTTGAGCTTGTAGTCGAATATGCTGGTGCCACTTCTGGTTCTGGTGTTGGAGGTGGCGCCCTTGTCTCCGCTGGTTTTGGTGGAGGCGGGGTTGGTTTTGAAACCTGAGCAGAAAGTGTGCCCAGCTTTGCCTCAAGCTCAGTAATCTTAGCTTCAAGGTCTGCCTTGGTAGCTTTTTTTGTACGTGTTTTTTTTGCTTTACTTGCAGACATGTGGTATTGTGTCAGGAAGTTGGAGTTTATTTAGATTTTGATCACAGATAAACAGGGCACATGGCCGGAATTTTGTAGAAGTTTTATAAGAATCGCTACACACCTTAACCTTATTGGACGACTTTGAAAGGGATTATCCGAAATTTGACTGGAAGAATACTCCAGCGTACAAGCATCCTGGCGGTAGAAACTGCCCTTGTCCAAAGCATGAATACATTCGTGAGCAGATAAACGTCGCAAGGACAGTAAACAAGTCAAGCAGAGAAGCAAGTCAGATTACTCTAAAGTTCTGTCCTGATCACTATAAGGTGTACATGGAGGAAGTGATCCCTGCTATGCCTTTCAAATACAGAATTCTAACTAAAATCTCGCTAAAGATTGGCGCCATACAAATTGAGCAGTTAAAGTACATGCAATCAGATCAGTGCTTTTACTGCAAGTTTGGATCTGGTGGTCATGACAAAAAAAGGGAGCTTCCTCCAATAGGCTAGACTGGTCCAAGCAAAATCTTTGGTTTGTTTGGAGTGTCGTGGTGACATTTTTTTCCGCAGAGTGGGCATGTTACCCTGTCCAAAAATATGCATTGACATATGTGAGACTTGATGTAACTTTCAGCACTCTTTGTATACTCACCTGTGCCGTTGCAGAAAGAGCACTGAGTATCTAAAAGAACAATCTTGCCCTGCCCGTTACAGACAGCACACTTTTGCTGGCTCACTGTAAGGAATTTACCTCAGCGATAATTAAAGTTCTTTTGTTAAAACTTTTTTCTACTCGCTTGTTTTTGAGTACAAATCCAGTTAAGCTTATACTATCTCAAAATTCAGTAGACTTGTGCCCATTGAAGAACTTGGCGAATTTGTAGAAAAGCTTGAAAAAGCAGGTGAGCTAGTACGGGTAAAAACCCAAGTCGATGCCAACTTGGAGGTTGCTGAGATTTTAAGGCGAGTAATGTACTCAAATGGTCCTGCGCTTCTTTTTGAAAACATAAAAAACCACGACATGCCAGTTTTAGGAAATGCGTTTGGTTCACTCAAAAGACTTGAACTTGGTCTTGAAACTTCTGATTTTGCTGAGATTGGTCAGAGAATAGTTGACATGACAAAGATGGACATTCCAGCTGGACTTTTTGATAAGATAAAAAAGTTGCCCGAGCTTGCAAAGATGATGGACATTGCACCCAAGCTGCAAAAGAGTGGACCAGTTACCGAACTTTTTGATGACTCTCCATCCTTTGAGAAGTTTCCAATCTTAAAGACATGGAACAAAGACGCAGGACGCTTCATCACTTTTGGACTTGTGGCAACAAAACATCCTGAGACTGAGATCAGAAACCTTGGAGTATACAGGATGCAAGTGCTTGACAAGACACATGCGATAATGCACTGGCAAAAACACAAGCGAGGAGCACACCATTATGATATTAAAAAAGATGCAGGCCAAAAAATCGAGGTTGCAGTAGTAATCGGTGCAGACCCAGCTACGGTATATTCTGCAGTTGCTCCAGTTCCAGAAGGACTTGACAAGTATCTTTTTGCAGGCATTGTGCGAAAGACAGGAATCAAGACTGTCAAATGCAAGACAATAGATCTAGAGGTTCCTGCAAACGCTGAGCTTGTGTTAGAAGGATACGTGGACCCATCAGACATCAGGATGGAAGGTCCGTTTGGTGATCACACCGGATACTACACCCCACCCGAACCTTATCCTGTATTTACTCTAACAGGAATAATGCGAAGACAAAGGCCAATTTATCTTACTACAATTGTTGGCAAACCAATCTTGGAGGATGCCTTTATTGGTAAAGTAATAGAGCGCTCTTTTCTGCCACTTATTCGCATGTTCCAACCAGAAGTTGTTGACTTTGCCATGCCAGCTGCAGGATGGTTCCAAGGAATGGCAATTATTTCCATAAAGAAACGCTATCCAGGTCAAGCAAGAAAGGTAATGATGGGTCTATGGGGTTTAGGACAGCTTGCACTAACAAAAATTTTCATTGTTGTAGATGACGATGTCAATGTACACGATATGGATGATGTTATCTGGGCAGTGACAACAAGAGCTGATGCTGCACGAGATGTAATGATAATTGACAACACCCCAACTGACACACTAGACCCAGCATCACCACTGTTGAATCTTGGATCAAAGCTTGGAATTGACGCAACACAAAAGACCAAAGAGGAAGGTTATCAAAGAGAGATCCAAGAACTAGTAAAGGTAGACGAAGATACAAAGAATCTGGTAGATGCCAAGTGGTCTGGCTACGGCATCTAACGTATCTGCACTGGGTTGTAGAAATTGTCTCTTTCTTCTATGGCATAGCCCATTTGCTTTACTGCCTGAATTATCTTGTTTGCAGTAAGCTCTGTAGAGCGAGCTCCTGTGCATGAGACTACCTCTTCTCCGATAAGTGTTCCACCAAAATCGTCTGCGCCATATTGTAGTGCAAGCTGTGCCATACCAACTCCGTTTGTAAGCCATGAAGACTGGATGTGTGGTATTAAACCATCATACATCATTCTAGAAATTGCAATCATCTTTAGTAATTGAAAACCACCGGCGGCATAGGTTACAGTCTTTTCTTTTTGCATAAGAGTATTGTTTGGCTCAAAGCTCCATGGGATAAAAGCCATAAATCCGCCTGTCTTTTCCTGAAGTTTTGCAATCTTGGTGAAGTGTTCCGCAATGTCACGCGCACTTTCAACATGACCATACATCATTGTCGCAGAGGCAGGAAGGCCCATACTGTGAGCTTCTTCCATTATTTTGAGCCATTCATTACTTGAGATCTTTTTTGGGCTGATTATATCTTTTACAGAGTCCACGAGAATCTCTGCACCAGCGCCTGGAATTGATTGCAGTCCTGCTTCTTTCAGTCTTGCAAGAACTTCTTTTGTACTAGATTTTTCAACTGTTGCTATCATATCAATTTCTGATGCAGAAAGCCCATGTACTCCAACTTTTGGAAATTTTTTTCTTATCAGTTTGAATGCATTCTCATAGTACTCAATTCCAAGCGTTGGATTGTGACCACCTTGGATCAGCACTTGAGTAATTCCAAACATCTCCCACGCTGCCTTGATTCTCGCCTCAATTTCTTGCAGTGATACGGTGTAAGATTCCTCGTGTCCTGGCGGTCTGTAAAATGCACAGAACTTGCAGTCTGTGATGCAGACGTTTGTGTAGTTTAGTATAATGTTATTTACAAATGAAACTTTTTTCCCATATTCTTTTTGAGTCAAGTGTCATGCCACAAGACCCATAAGATGTACATCGCCTGATTCTAAGAGTCTAACACAATCTTTGAGTTCTGGTCTTTGTCCATCAAGCGAGTGTTCAAGAATGTCTCCAATTTCAGAAACATAAAGCTCTTTTGTAATTTGACTCAATTTGTTTTTGCTTTTGTTTTATGGTATTTAATCCTTGAGAATATGAGACGGCACAACTTGTCACCACGTTAGTTTTAAGTAAGGTACACCAATGATAACTTTCTATGGTATCTGGGCATCAGATTAGACTAAATCGGATTTTAAGGTCAGGCAAAATGCTTTGCATCCCAATGGATCATGGGATTTCAAGTGGTCCGATTAAGGGACTTGAGGATCCTCATGCACTAATCAACGGTTGTCAACGTGCTGGCTTAACCTGTGTAATTGTCAATAAAGGAATTCTAAAGACTTTGCCAAAACCTCCAAAGATTGGAGTACTGGTGCATTTTTCAAGCAGCACATCACTTTCCATGTCACCAAACAGAAAGATGTTGACTGGTTCTGTTGAAGAGGCATTAAGGCTTGGAGCAGATGGAGTATCACTTCACATTAACATAGGAGGAAAAGAAGAGCCTGAAATGCTTGAGCAGCTTGGAAGAATTGCTGATGATTGTCACAAGTGGAACATGCCGCTTTTAGCTATGATGTACCCAAGGGGAGAAAATATCAAAAATCCACATGACCCCGAAATTGTTGGCCATGTAGCAAGAATTGGCGCCGAATGTGGCGCAGATATTGTAAAGACTCTGTACACTGGCGATGTCGATTCATTTGCAAAGATTGTAAAAAGCACTCCAGTTCCTGTAGTAATCGCTGGAGGCCCAAAGGCAAAAACTGACAAGGAGGTTTTAAAGATGACAGAAGATGCAATGGCGGCTGGAGCAAAAGGTGTGACATATGGAAGAAACATCTTTGAGCACAAACACCCTGAAGAAATGACCAAAGCTTGGGCTTATATAATATTTAGAAAAGCGACTACAAGGGAAGCTGCAAAACGTCTTGAAAAAAAGTAGGGAGTTGGTAATTTCCCCCAGAGTACAAAGGGGGCAGCTTGGCAAATTTCTTTCCGAGCTTGAAAAAGAAGGAATCAGGGCAGTTAACGTAGATCCAAAGAGCCTGAAGGGAATAAAGACTAGGCTTGCAACTATCCACACCTCACCTAGTGCAAACTATGTCATATTGGAAAAGGGTTCCACCTCAAGACCAAAGGGCAAAAAGGTTGGACTAAGAGTCAGAGTATTGTCAAATGCAGATATAGAAAACATACTAAGACACGCAAAGTCAGGAATCAATTTTGTTATAGTTGATGTAAAGGATTGGAAGATAATTCCACTTGAAAACATAATAGCAAAATTGCACAAACTACACACCAAGATATTTGCGACAGCAAACAATCCTGAAGAGGTAAGAAAGATGTTTTCCATTTTAGAAATAGGCGTAGATGGCGTAATATTTTCAACAGGTTCGATTAATGAAGTAAGAGAAGCTTTAGTGTATCTTGGAACAAGAAGTTTTGATCTAAAGCCTGCAAAAGTTTTAGAAATAAAAGAAGTCGGTAATGGTGAGCGAGTGTGTGTAGATACTGCATCAATGCTTGGCAGGGGTGAAGGCATGCTCATTGGTAGCAGATCAAACTTTTTGTTTCTAGTTCACAATGAATCAGTTGGCTCATCCTTTACATCACCAAGGCCGTTTCGAGTAAATGCTGGAGCAGTTCACTGTTATACTATCTCGCCAGATGGAACTACAAAATACTTATCAGAACTAGAGACAGGTTCCGAAGTTCTTGTCTTGGATTCAAAAGGACGAGCAAGAAGAGCAACTGTAGGTCGCTCCAAAATAGAGAGCAGGCCAATGCTTATGATCAAAGCTCAGATTGGGGATGAAGTTGGTGGAATAATTGCACAGAATGCAGAGACCATACGATTTGTAAGACCAAATGGGCACCTGGTATCAGTTACCCACCTTAAAAAAGGAGATACTGTCTTAGCTTATGCCAAGCCAGCAACAGGCAGACATTTTGGCATGGAAGTAGATGATGAGTATATCGTTGAAAAGTAGTTTAATTTCTTCAAAATTGAGATTTTCAAAACACTTTAAATTACACCAAAAAAATCACTATTCTCGATGGCACCACCCACCAATGACAAAGCCACAGAATTCATTGACCTTTGCGTAATATGCAGACAAGGAATAACTCGTGGCAGCTTGATATTTGCAGACAAGAAGGCCTATCACACTACTTGTTATGCAGCGTTTGCCACAAAACGTGGTAATGTCAAACCATCTTAATGATAAAAAGTCATCAAAAACTAAATCTTGGAAAATTATTTTTCTTGTATCTTTACATGAAGTATGGCTGTTTCCTTTTCAAATTTTTCTGGCATTATTAATAACAGACCGCCTGTGCTAACAACGCCGTTACAGGTTCCTATATAACTGTGACGGTTCACTGCAAGACAGCCTTCTTCAGAATAGTATCTGAATTTTTCTCCCTTAATGTAATTTTCATAATTAAATTTTGACGGTACTACAAATACATCAAATCCATTAGTTTTATCATTAATACTTACTTCAAAACTAAATGGGGTCTCATCCCTCATTGTACATCCAGCGACAAATAGTGCCTGTTTTGGCTTTACGAAATATTCTGTTTCTATTGCAGCATATTTTGCTTTTTTAATTACCGGAAACATGATATTGTTTGGATCTGAACTATGTTCTAATCCTAAGGCATGACCAAATTCGTGTATTGTGAGAAAAGATACTGAATCGGAATCAAAGGAGTGCCATGTTCCATCACATCCAGTATTCCCAACACTAATATCAATACGATTTTGATTTATTGTATAACCATCGTATTCACCGTCGGATTCCTTTATCCATTTAACAAAAATGTTTGCATTTTCAGGAGATCCCACCAAAGTAAATTCAACCCCAGTATTTTTCTTCCAGAATGTTATGGCATCATTAATTGCATTTTGTGCCCTTACAGCCCAATCGGGCAAGGGTTCAACATAAACGGTGTATTTTTTTATTCCACTTGTTAATTTATAAGAAATGGAACTTGAGAATTTTTCCATGTTATCAGAGTTAGCTGAATTTGTTACAGTCTTTCCGTTGCTGTGAAGTAGTTTGAGTTCTTCATAGGTGAGTTCATTTGTTTTCGAAGTAGGTTTGAATTTTTCATCTACGCTAAGACTGAGTTTTACTCTATATTCTTCATTTTCTGCTCGTAGAATTTCCAATTCTTGACGGTTAACTTCATTTTTAGCTTTGAGGTATTCAAGTTCAGCTTGTGAGTCACTAGTTGTTGTGATAACAGATCCTAGTTTTTCTTTGTATTTAGAATTTTCATCTGTTATTGACTGGATTTGGTTTTTGTATTTTGTAACATCAGCACGAAGTTTTTCTACCTCATCTTTTGATGGAGTGTCAGAGGCAAGTGCATTTATCTCGTTTTTGAATTCTTCATTTTGAGTTTGCAGTGTCTTTATCTCATCTTGGTATTTAGTAATCTCTTTTTTGAGCAGATTCAGCTTGCTTTCTGAATCTTTATCTGTGATTTTAAAATTTAGCTTATTCTTAATTTCTGTATTTTCAGTTGAAAGTGATTGTATCTTGTTTTTCAATCCACCGTTTTCATTAATTAAGGCATCTAGTTTTTCTTTATATTGTGAATTTTTCTCCTGTATTGATTCTATTTGACTTTTGTAACTTACAATTCGTGATTGAAGGAAATCAAGTTCATCTTTTGATGGAGTGTCAGAGGCAAGTGCATTTATCTCGTTTTTGAATTCTTCATTTTGAGTTTGCAGTGTCTTTATCTCATCTTGGTATTTAGTAATCTCTTTTTTATACTTACCAATTTCGTTTTGGATTTTGCTTATTTCGTCTTTTGATGGAACTTCGTTCATTAAGGAAGTTATTTTGTCTTTGTATTCTCTATTTTCAGCTTTCAGAGTCTTTAATTCATTTTGATATTTGTCTATTTGCAGATTAAGTTGATTTAGATCAGCTTGGTATTTTTCATTAACTGCTGCAGATCTTAGTTTGTCTTTATACTCTTCATTTTCAGCGGTCAAAAAGTTTAGTTGGTTTTTGTGTTTTTGATTTTCTGCACTAATCGATTCAATCAGGTTTTCATATCCTTGGTTTTTGGCTTTGATGGTATTAAGATCATTTTGTAATCTTTTGTTTTGTTCACTTAGATAACTGGTGGCATCTTTGCCAATGAAACCTTTACTTTCCTTTAATGTGAGTATTTGTATACGAAACTCTTCATTTTCTGCTCTTAGAATATTTAGCTCTTCGTGGTTCACATCATCTTTGGCTTTCAGATATTCCAGTTCCCTTTGGAGTTCGGGAAATAGGCTTTCTACAGATATGGAAACAATTCTGTTTTCAATCAGATATTTAAGTGAGTTAGCAAATTCTGAATCAGATATTTTTCCCTCTGCCCATAATGTGATGATCTTTTTTATCCAAGCAGGAATTGCTGATCCTGTTTCGGCAGAAGCATTGACCGGAATTAATAGAAGAGATATTATTACAAATAATGCGATGCCAATTACTTTGTTCAACTGTCGATCATAGAAAAAGAGTAATAATTTAATCGTTTATCAAGTAATCTTGGTACCAATCCATTATGAGAGTTAATTGTTAAAAAAGAGGACCTATTTTATCTTCTTTTTTAACTGATTTAGCTGCACCATTTCTTCGCGAAGGTGCCTACGAAGAATAGCTTCATGTTCACGTTTGTGTCTCCAGTAGAGGTTCATTAATCCCTGTCTAGATCTTGCCTTTTTTATTGCTGAAGTAAATTTTCGGTGACTTTTCTCAACACTTCTGCAGTATCCTTTGGTATTTGATGTAACCATGAGTTCGTTTTATGAATATGCGTAGATAACCTTTGCGAATTTTAGATGATCATTTGATACATCAAACATCAAGTGGTTCTGGTCTTTTCCAGTATGGAACAAGCTGCATCTCCCTAAGAGCGGGCTTTTCTAACGTTCGTTTTCGTGCAATCTTTACGTATTTTGCTGACTTGTCAACTCCGATGTATTTTCGTTTTAGAAATCTAGCAATTTTTGTTGTCTGACCACTGCCAACAAAAGGATCAAGCACCAAATCTCCCACGTTGCTGTAAAGTGCAATCAGCCTGTACGGAATCTCTTCTGGAAATGCAGCTGGATGAAACCGTCTGTAGCTTGGTGGAACTGGTGCAATATGCCATACAGAATTGGCTATTTCTTTTTTCATCAAATCATTGATTCGTAACTTGCTTTTTTTGTCCTTTATGTTAGAGTAGGGACGTTTTCTTAGAATTATTATTTGCTCATGCATTATGTTTGGATAATAGTACGTTGGATATGGGTGCTGGACAGTAACCCTGAATCTTTTCTTTCCTCCAGTAACCTTGTTCCAGATTATCTCTTCAAAAAAGCTCCAGCCGACATCTTCTTTTGTTAGTTCTACAAGCAATATGGCTGGAAGAGGCAGCTTGTTTTTTTCTTCTATAATCTCGTTTCCTATTACAATACAGCAATAGCCACCTGGCTTTGTAACCTTGTATACTTCGGAAAAAACCTGTCTCATCTCATCAAGCCAGCTATCAATAGATTCACCTACTGTTCCTCTGTACCATTCGCCCGAAGTCTGGTGTTCTTGGTAGTTTATTGCATTATGATATGGCGGGGATGTGACAGTAATTGCGACTTTGTTTACGCCTATTTGGGAAAGATCTTTGGAGTCTGCATTAACAATGCAATTTGGTTTCCACACGAGAATCATAATTTATTTGTCTATTTAATATTTGAACAAAGGCTTAATTTTGCAATAAGACACACAAAATCATGGCAAACAAGACATGTGTTACATTAGCTGAATCAAGTCCTGCCAAGCTAAGATCACTTCTAAAAAAGGTGCTTAGAAGATCTGACTATGTAGAGCTACGGCTAGATTTTATGAAACCAAGCATGGTTCCACATGCATTGAATTTAGTAAAAAGAGATCTGAAAAGGTGCATTTGTACGTTAAGACCAAAGTCAGAAGGAGGCAGATTTTCTGACAGTGAAAAAAATCGAATCCCTATACTCAAACTAGTCTCAGAGTATAACCCATATCTTCTTGACGTTGAGTACAGTACTATCAAAAAAAATAAAGATCTGCGTCAGTATCTAAAAGGATCAAAGACGGATCTGCTAGTATCTTGGCATGATTTTAAAAAAACTCCCAACACTACTTTACTAAAGAAGATGTCAAATGAAATGTTCAAGTTTTCAAAAAATATCAAGATAGTAACGACGGCAAGATCAATAGGTGATTCAGCAAAGGTTCTCTCTTTGTACAAAGACATTCCAAAAAATGGTAATCTGGTTGCCTTTGCTATGGGTGATTACGGACGAATGTCAAGAATTCTCTGTACTCAGATAGGTAGTCCATACACTTACGTATCTCTTGGCAAACCAATTGCACCTGGTCAGTTTAGCCTAGATGAAGTTAAATCAATCTTCAAGTTGACAAGATAGCAAATATGACTAAAACTTATGCGGTGATAGGAGATCCAATCGATCACTCGCTTTCACCAGCCATACATAATGCCGCCTTTGCATTCCTTGGACTTGATTGCGCCTACATAGCGTACAGGATTCCAAAAGACGATCTTGCAACAGGAATTGAATCACTTAAGCTAATCAACATTGCTGGGTTTAATGTAACCATACCACACAAAGTCGAGATGATGAAGTTTCTTGATTATGTTGACGAAGATTGCAAAACAATTGGTGCAACCAACACAGTCGACACTGAGAACGGCAAGTTCAAAGGATATAACACGGATATGGATGGTTTTTTAGAGCCAATAAAAAAGCGAAACCTGACTTGTAAGAACTCTGACGTATTGCTTGTTGGTGCAGGTGGAGCTGCAAGAGCTATTGTAGCTGCATTTGCTAAAGAAAAAGCTCACACAATTACAATTGCAAATAGAACCAAAGAAAAAGCTGAAGATTTGGTAAAGTTTGCAAACAAACTTGGAATAGAATCAGAATATACTGATTTAGCTAATGCTGGCAATACTGCAGGCAACTACAAGTTTATTGTAAATGCAACTTCGATTGGCATGAAAGGAAACACCAGCCCCATATCTACTCGAACCATCAATAAGGACTGCATAGTGTATGATATAGTATACATGCCAATAGATACTGAGCTACTTGAACAGTCAAAAAAACAAGGCGCGACTATCATATATGGCTGGGAAATGCTTCTTGCCCAGGCAATGTGTTCTTTTGAGATTTGGACTAAAAGAAAGGCACCCTATGAGGCAATGAAGCTGACACTGTTGGGGAGATTTTGATAATGCCAAAAGTTAGAGCGGTCATGCATGGAGCTGTATCCATCGTAAATGCGATTGCAACAGGGAAGGGAGCAACTCTTGGCATCTCACTTCAAGTAGAAGCCATCATTGAAGCAACCGCAGGAACAGGAATCTTCTATGAAAATAAAGAATCTAGTCGTAGTGCTCGTCTTATAAGATCTGTAATCGAAAAGTCGGTGTCAAAAAATGATCTTCAAAACTCCAAGCTAACCATTTCTCTAAAATCTGAAATACCCTCAGGTTATGGGCTGAAAAGCTCAAGTGCAATCTCATCTGTTGTATCACTTGCCTGTGCCAAGCTCTTCAAACCCCAGATAAATGACTTGGAAGTATTAAGACATGGGGTGGAAGCTTCTATAGAGTCCAAAGTAAGCATCACGGGAGCATTTGATGATGCATGTGCCTGCTATTTTGGGGGTTTTGTGGTCACAGACAATTATAACCAAAAAATTGTAAAATTAGAAAAAGCTCCAGCGGATCTGTCGGCTGTAATATTCATCCCAAGATCAAGAAAAAGGGGCAATATAAGAAAATTAAAAGTTCTTGACAGAGTCTTTGCGCAAGCATGGACTCTAGCTAACAATTCTGATTATTGGAATGCTATGTTGCTAAACGGTCTTGCAACCTCAACCATTCTGCATTCTGACCCTAGGATTCTTACAAATGTGGTAGAGGCCGGAGCTTTGGCTGCCTCAGTATCAGGCAATGGCCCATCTATTGCTGCAATAACAAAAAAAGAGAATGTCTCAAGTGTCAGAAGAGTGTTTTCCTACCTTAATGGAACAACCATAGTTTCTCCAATAAACAACCAAAGGGCTGAAGTCTATGAAGTGTAAAATTGAAAAGGCTAGACTTTCTGGAAACATGGTCTGTCCGCCAAACAAGAGCTATACTCACAGAGCCATATTTTTGGCAACACTGGCAAATGGAAAAAGCCAGATCAGAAATGTTTTGTTATCAAGGGATACAATTGCAACAATCAATGCGTGCAAAAACTTTGGAGCCGATATCCAAATAGAAGAGTCTAATGTAACAGTAAAAAGCTCAGGAGAGATAAAACTGCAGACTTCTGAGATAGATGCGTCCAACTCTGGAACTACCATTAGATTTGCAGCAGCTATTTCATCACTCTCAGAAAATAAAACTAGACTCACCGGGGATTCCAGTCTTCAAAAAAGACCGATGCAGCTACTGCTTGATGCGCTCCAAGACCTTGGCGCACGTTGCACATCCACTGACGGCAAACCACCAATAACTGTTAAAGGAAAGATTCGTGGTGGTGAAGTAAAAATTTCTGGCGCTGTATCAAGCCAATTCGTTTCAGCATTGATGATCACTGCACCAAAGACGGAAAAAGGAATCACGCTAAACATAGAAGGCGATCTTGTCTCAAAGCCCTATCTTGAAGCTACCATCTCTTCAATGAAAAAGTTTGGTGTACGTGTTGAAGTGAGCAATCCATACAAAAAATACACAATTCCAAGACAGGAGTACAGGCCTACTGATTTTACGGTACCATCTGATTTTTCAAGCATGGCACTGCTTTTGTCAGCAGCAGTACTTCTTGGAGATGACCTGACCATTTCTGCTTCTGTAGGAGACCTGCCACAAGGTGACAAAGACATGATTACACATCTTGAAAAATTAGGAGTCAAAGTAGATTTCCGAAAAGATATAGTCCGAGTCATGTCGCCACAACTACTTTATGGTGGAAGGTTTGACCTGTCAAATACACCAGATCTTTTGCCTGCAATGTCCATCCTTGCGCTCAAGACATCAAAACCAATTGAGATCTATAACGTAAAACATGCGAGATTCAAAGAAACGGACAGAATTGCCATCTTGGCAAAAGAGCTTGCAAAGCTTGGCGTGCAAGTTCAGGAAAGGGAGGATGGCTTGATACTAGAGGCACCAAAAAATCCACATGGTGACGATTTGAATTCATTTGATGATCATAGATTGTTTATGGCATTTTGCATATCTGGAATGTTTGTTGGTAACTGCACAGTATCAGACCCCGAATCTGTTGATGTCTCATATCCAAGTTTCGTTGATGATATGAATAAAGTTGGAGCAAAAATTCATCCAATCTAGCTTGGAACGATTATAAGCATCGAAGAGAAAATTTCATTATGTCATCAAGTTCTATTGGTGAAAGATTTGTGCTTACAAGCTTTGGTGAAAGCCATGGAAGATGCATCGGAGCTGTAGTTGATGGGTGTCCAGCTGGTCTTGAGCTTGAAGAAAAAGACATACAAAAGATGCTTGATCTTCGAAAACCTGGCCAGTCAATAGTTACTACACAGAGAAAAGAAGGAGACATGGTAGAAATTCTATCAGGAGTTTTTAGGGGATACACCACTGGTGCTCCTATTGCGATGATAATTTGGAACCAAGACCAAGACTCTCGTGATTATGAAAAGCTTAGAACAAAACCAAGACCTGGTCACTCTGATTATCCAGCTTGGGTAAAATACAAGGGATTAAACGATTATCGAGGTGGCGGAAGATTTTCTGGGAGATTGACTGCCACGTTTGTAATGGCAGGAGCAATTGCAAGAAAGCTTCTTTCTGTAACTTTGGGAATCGATACCTACTCGTACACTTCACAAGTTGGTAAGATAAAGATGAAAGGTCAGGCAACACCGAAGATGAAAAAAGCAATCTATTCAAACGAAGTAAGATGCCCAGATCAGAAAACTGCTCAAAAGATGCGTGCTGTAATACTTGCGGCCAGAAAGAGGGGAGACTCGGTCGGCGGCATAATAGAATCCATTACATCAAACATGCCAGTAGGACTTGGAGAGCCGATCTTTGGTTCCTTAGAATCGGATCTGAGCAAGGCGCTTTATTCCATTCCAGCTGTGAAAGGAGTTGAGTTTGGTTCAGGATTCTATGGTTCGACTACAAACGGTTCTGTAAATAATGATGAATATATCATAAAAAATGGAAAGATAGTTACAAAGACAAACAATGCAGGTGGAATACTTGGCGGGTTATCAAATGGAATGCCAGTTGTTTTGCGAGTGGCCTTCAAGCCTGCTTCTTCCATATCTAAGAAACAAAATACTGTAGATATCAAGACAAAAAAGCCAGCTTTGTTACAAGTGGCAGGAAGACACGACCCATGCGTTGTACCTCGTGCTCCTCCCGTAGTGGATTCGCTTGTCTCATTAGTGCTTGCAGATCATGCCATTAGAAGCGGCTTCATACTACCCGTACTTTGATAGAAAATGTCT
>JBQTIK010000156.1:0-8203 GCA_052388195.1 Nitrososphaerota archaeon
TCTCCAAGATATTCGACCATCCATGCTCCGGACAATATGGCTGCGGTTGGATTCACTTTGTCCATGCCTTTGTATTTTGGTGCACTTCCATGCGCAGGTTCAAACATTGCATATGAGTCTCCTATGTTTGCAGAGTACACATTTCCTATAGAACCAATGTTTCCAGACGCGCATTCTGATACGATATCCATAAACAGATTTGTGCTAAGCAACACAGAATTGTTGAATCTTTCAGGATTTTTGACTAGCTGCTGTGTCATGTTGTCAATGTAATATTCCTCAACATCAATTCCAGAATTGTCTCTTAGCGCCTTTTCAACTTCGCTCCAAAATATTCCGTCAGTTTCTTTTAGTATGTTTCGCTTTGTAATGGCAAAGATCTTTTTTAAGTCGTGCTGCTTTGCCCACGAAAAGGCAGCCTTTACTATTCTTTGGCAGCCTTTACGCGTAGTCTTTCTTATTGCTATCGCAGAATCCTCAGATAACTTAAACTCAATTCCTGCGTAGAGTCCTTCAGTTGCTTCTCTAAAGCATACGAAATCAAGTTTTTTGTTTGGTGAAAGCCTGTCATATGTCTTGATCGGTCTTATGTTACTATAAAGCTCAAATTTCTGGCGAATAGTAACTGCAACACTTCTGGGCGCATTTGGTCTTGGTATTGTAGTAGTTGGTCCTTTATAGCAAGCATCACTTTCCTCAAGCAGTTTCATTGTGGAATCTGGGATGTAGGTAGCTCCACCATTTTTTTCCCACTGTTCTGAGCCTGCATCACACAAAATAAGCGCGGTTTGGGTGTTACAGGATTTTAAGACATGTAGCATAGCATCAACAAGCTCAGGACCAGTACCATCACCTTTTATGATCGCAGCTTGCTTTACCAAAACAGCCAAGTTTGCAGATCCAGTATATTTAACTCTAACGAGGAAATTTTCGTTTTTTGAATACATGATTATAGAATTATCATTGCAATCAAAAAGCCAATCCTTAAACAATCATTCATTATTGAATATCCTGATACAATGAAAATAGTACAGCTGTCAGACATACATGTAGGCTCGCAATTCAGAGAAGAAGTATTTGATAACGTAATAGATGAAGTAAATGATCTTGGTCCAGATGCGGTTATAGTGACAGGAGATCTAACAAATGAAGGACTGCTACAAGAATACGAGAAATGCAAGGCAAAGTTTGCCAAGTTTGAAGTGGAAAAAATAATTGCAATTAGCGGAAACCATGACTATAGGAACACAGGATATCTCTTATTCAAGAAATTCTTTCCCTTTGAGACAGTCAATGAGCTTGATGATAACGTAGTTCTTGTTACTTTAGGAACGGCAAGGCCAGACCGAGATGAAGGCGAAGTTGGGTACAGGCAGAACCTATGGCTTGAGCGCACCATGAAAAAACATCCAAAAAAGCTGAAGATGGTAGCAATGCATCACCACCTAATAGGAATTCCTGACAGCGGCACGGATAGAGTAACTGTAATTGATGCCGGTGATGTACTGAGAACTGCACTTTCAAGTCAAGTTAATCTGGTTTTATGTGGTCATAGACACAGGCCTTGGATTTGGAGCTTTGGAAATCTTTCAATCGTAAACGCAGGTACTGCATCTTCAGAAAGAATGCGAGGTCTTTTTGAAAACACATACAATATTATCAACATAGAAAAACGCAGGATCAAAGTAGATCTAAAAATTGTTGGCGGAAAGTGCATTCCGTTGAAAGATCTTGTGGAAAACTACACGCGTTTTGGCGAAGAGTAAGCTAGGTTAATTAACAGTTATAATTTCAGCACCATTGAGCGGGGGTCGCCTAGCCTGGTAGGGCGTGGGATTGCTAATCCCATGTCCGTAAGGACTCGTGGGTTCGAATCCCACTCCCCGCGCTTATTGTAAATCAAACGCTTAGACTTAATAATCCGAAAATGGGATGCTGGAACATTGGTAAGAAGGAAGACCGTAAAACCAAAGGTTAGTGCACCAAGAAATGTAACAACTGGTTTATGTCCAAAATGTGGCACGATTGGCAAGATTTTGATAATAGGTGCCACAGGTATGGAAAAAGGCAAATGTCAAGCTTGCAATGCCGAATTTACGTTATAATATAAAAATTGACCAAACTCGCAAAAAAATGACCCATAAATTTTTAAGGTCATTTTCATCCTTTAGATTGGTATGAGTAGCGAAACTGAAGAATCAATCTATGAGAGAGTTGCAAGACTTGAAGATGAAGTTGCTGCTCTGAAAAATGAATTAGACGTGATAAAAGGCGCAATACGCAACAAGATAGCACGCCATGAGATTGCCAAGATTAGAAGCGGAAAGGATATCACCTCTATTATTGACTGATTCTCTCTTTGATACTTCTTATCAAATCCAAAACAAAATCAGCATCTTCAGCTTCCGGTGACAATTCCAGATATCTATTCAAAGACTTTATTGCAAGATCATGGTGCAATAGCCTTGACTCTATAACCCCCCTATCCCTTATTTCTTCTGGGCAGTCAGGTTCAACTGCTAGGATCATATTTATGCAATGCATAGCCATATTGTAGTTAAACGACTGGGTGTAAGAATTTTTGAGGTTTCTAACCACCCTTATGAGGATTTTCTCATGCTCGGTCTCATTTAGGAATTCTGGCAAAAACCGAACTCCGCCACCATAGTTTCTGTCAAGGATGTCCTGCAAATCATCTGCTGTAAGTAATCGGCCTCTTCCATATGGATCGAGGATCACCTCCTCCGAGTACTTGACAAGAACATGACTTGGAAAACCAACAAGACGTAAATCCAATCCAATGTGTTTTGCAATTTCGGCATAAATTATGGAGAGAGTTATTGGAATTCCACGTTTTTTGTCTATTACCACATTAAGAAAATTGTTTTTTGGATTATAGTAATCATCCTGTTCTCCAGCAAATCCAAGAACATCAAACATGTATTGATTTAACATGGATATCAAGTAGGTGGGATTTCTTACATCGGACAAAGAGGCCTGCAATGTTTTTCCAACATTGTTTAATTCTTGGACGTATTCGTTTATGCTTAAATCTGGATATTCAAGTGTCTGAGCTAATTTGAGACATTTCTCTACTAAGGTGTAACTGGGATTTGAGACAAAGGACACCCAATCGGCAACAATGGGATCAAAATCTTGGCTCATGCCCTCTGAAGGTAAAACTCTGGATTTTTTAGCTCTTTAGTTGTTGGTGGGTTGTCAATCAGAATACGATAGGTGTTCTTATCATACTTTGCAAACACAGTATCCATGAAGTCCTTCCCCATACTTTTTCGTATTTGATATGTTGATATGTCAGCATTAGCAAAGTTGACAACGTAATTCTGAAAGTCTTTGTCATCTTTTAGAATATTTTGTACTGCAAATTCTGCCATTCCTTCCATGGTGGTAAATGCTGCATGATGAGTCTGTATTGGCTTGAGCCATCGCTGATATATGTCAAGGATTTGTGGCAGCATCTCAGAAATTTTTGGATCTACGGTTACTTTAGTAAAAGTCATTACGTCTGGACCAAGTACACTAACAATGAAATTGTCTGGGTTTAGCATAAAAAAGAGGTTTGTTCTCCTAGCTATAGGAAATTCTTCAGGAACAAGGGGTATTTTGAGGTACTCAGAAAGTTTACTGATTGTGACATCATCCAACGCCAAAATTGTCTTAGCAAGTTCTTCGTTTATCACATTTACTTCGCTAACTGCCTTTTTGTTTATCTCCTGAAGATTCGTCTGGATTGAATGAATTTGTTCTTCAAGTATTGTCATCTTCAGGGCTCCAATATACCCTGAATTCACATGATCAAATTTGGAATCGTATGGAGGACCTCCTTTGTGGAGAATTATCTGAGGATAACTAGAGAGGACAAATTTGTTCAAAAATATCTTGGAGTCAAGATAGTCTCCATACGTAGTAGATATCTTGGAGATGTATGCTTTAGCATAGGTTGAATAAACAAAAAACCTGGCCATGTTATCTCTCATAAGAGCGGCTATCTTATCGGTCTTTTCAAGAGCTATTGCACTGAAGAGCTCGTCAACAAAGCCCACCGAATCTTTTGGAGCAAAAACCTTCCTTCCCTTTAGTTTTTTGAACTCGACCAAATCTAAAAGTTCAATTTTTACCCCAAGTGGTACTTGAATGCCTGTAAACTGCAATACTTTTTCTGCCATCTGTGGGAAAATGGCATCTGACAACACCTTGATTTCTTCAAACTTTACCTTGAAAGCTGTGTCTTGTGTAGCTTTGGTTAATGCTGACGTTATTTCTTTTTCTTCATTTATTTCAACTGATAGCTGATCTATCAATGCCAAAGCAAATTCGTCAAACTCTTCCATCCCAAATGGTGATAATCTGAACTAATTTAACATTAACTTAACATCTAATTTTTAAAATACCGGGGGTGGGTTTCGAACCCACGACCTCCAGATTATGAGTATTACCCTTTGTGTGGACTGGCACTCTAGGCCAGGCTGAGCTACCCCGGCACGATTACGCCTATTTTTTTGATGCAATTAAATGTAGCTTAGCTGCTTGCAATTTTTTTCCAGTCAGTATCTACCTTGGTGACCCATTGGAACTTCTTTTGAAGAGCAGCAGTGTAAAGTTTCTCCCATTCTAACCCAACTTGGTCAGTCCATGCTTTGAAAACTCTTGGATCTATATAATTTCGAAGAGACGTTCCCAAATTATAGTCTCTTGTTTTTTCAGCCAAATCAATTGTAAGCTTCATTTTTTCCTCTCTAAGCTTTAATTTTTCACGTTGCTTCTCAGTCTTGGGTACAGTTTCTTTTAATTTCTTTAATACCTCCTTTTTTTTCTGTAATGATTCTTCAAAATTCTTTGGAATCGTTCTCTTATGATTACAGGTGATTGCAGCCTCAAGATTTGCTAGTTTTGCATGATAAACCTTGATATTTTCTGACTTGGAATCCAGCTCATCAACTTTTTTGAGATAGTCCTTCACAACCGTAGTTGCTAGGTAAGTTCTAAAGACCTTTGCAGTAAGTCCTGTTACTATTTTCCCAAGAAATTCGTTCACATGTCTTGATGTAATTCCATCAAAAATTAATTCATCAGGCTTTTTCTTTTCTATTAACTTCTTCAAGTTTTCGTGCAGGGTTCTCTCTTGAGCTGTAACAGGAATTGTTTTTTGCCATCTTACAGCGTCCTTTCCCAAAAAGTCAAATTCTATCAAATTAGGTTTCAGCTTGATGTGCTCTACTCTTAATGTAGTAGCACCGACTGTATCTGCTTCATCAGGATCTTTTTCGTCACCCACCCTCATCGAAGTCCTAAAGATTAACTCACAAACAGTTGCTATCCTTCTTATCTTCTCATCACGATTTGTCATCTCCTTTACGATCCTTGCCTTCACTGTCTCAATATGATCAGCAAGCTTGGTTGCCTTGTCATACTTCATCTTGTCCCGTTCTTGTTTTAGATCAGCTGTATCAGAAAGCCAGACATACTTGCGCTTTTCAGTAAGATAATCTTCCCAGCTAGCCAGCCACATAAAATCAGGTTCATGGATTATCTTGCCCCAGCTGCCTTCTGGTACCTTGGCTTCTTTTCCAAGGTTTAATGTCACATCTTTTTCAGTTATTCTTGGTTTCCATCTTCCCCTGAGCGGATGATCGCCTCTTCCAATGAAAAGCCCTGGTGGTTCTGCCATCCAATTGGCCACATCGACCTCTTTTCCATCAATTATTGCCTTACCATACCTTGCTTTCATTTTTTCTTTGATTTCCTTTCTGTGTACAGCAATCTTCTTTTTTTCTTCCTTACCCAAGATCAATTTGGCATCCTTTTCTTTATCAATAACCTTGTATGCCTCAGAAAAGTCAATATCAGAAAGTGAAATGTTTTTGAACTTTGGGAGTAAAACCTTCATAAAGTCAGAAAGGAAATTTTTACAAAAAACCTTGTCCTGAACATACGATGTATCCTTTTTCTTTGCCCATTGGTAAACCATCTCCTCTTGGTCTAAATTCCGTTTCACCTTCTCACCCTTGATCTTGATAGATATTCCCTTTGATTCAAAAGGTGGAGGGAAGGCTATACCATTGTGTTGCAAAGTTTTCCATTTCATTTTAAATTATCACCAAATTAGTGCCTAAATCTGTTGACTTTGATGAAAATTGACAGGGTGTGATATATCAACGTACCCTGTTGAATAGCTAAGAACCAAATAGCTCTTTTTTGATGTAATTTTCAAACTCTAGATCGGTCTTTGTCTTTTTTGCTTCCAAAAACATTGCCGCATCATTTCCGACCGTATATCTAGGCAATGGATTTTCAGACTTGATTGCCTTGATTATGGTTCTTGCAACCTCTTGTGCAGGAGTACCCATTTCTGCCATCATAGTTATCCCGCTAATTACCTTGTTTGTTATGTCTTTGTAAACAGAGTCAGATTTTGCAGCCTTTTTAGTTGATGACATAAAATTTGTTTTTATCACTCCTGGTTCTATTATTATAACATTAATTCCAAAGGGCATTAGCTCGTATCTAATTGACTCACTTAACCCCTCAAGTGCAAATTTTGAGCTTATGTATGCTGGAGAAACAGGAAATCCTATTTTGCCTGCAACCGAGCTTACATTTACTATGATTCCAGATTTTTGTTTACGCATTACGGGAATGACTGCCTGAGAAACTCTCACTACTCCAAAAAAGTTTGTTTCAAACTGTGCCTTGAGCTCTCCCATTGAAAGATCTTCAAGGCAACCAAATAGACCATAACCAGCATTATTTACAAGAACATCTATTCTATTTTTTTCTTTCAATATTTTGTTTATTGCAGTTTGCACTGTTTGATCTTTGTCGACATCAAGCTCCAAAACTTCAAGATTCAGATTTTCCTTTTTTGCAATTTCTTTTATTGGATTGCCTTTTTTTGTATCACGAATTGTAGCATAAGTGTAATAACTCTCTCTTGCTAATGCAAGTGCTGTCTCAAAACCAATTCCACTTGAACTTCCTGTAACAACTGCAACTTTTTCCATGGATGAGATTTGGAAATGGTATTAATAATTTGTAGTATTCAGATGACTTTCAAACCAGTGGTTTGTCCCCTTCCACAGGTTCAGAAACTTCTGTCATTTCTCCATCATTGACTCTTTGTAACACTTCAGTAGCTGAAAGCTTGTGAAGATATTCGTTATTGTTTCCACATCTATAAGAAAAGGTGCACCTTGGACATCCTACCTCACTTTTGCAAGGGCATTCTTTTACTATACGCAGGCTTCGTTCAAACGCCTTTTCTAACCTGTCATAAAGAGCCTTGCTTGCACCATTTCCACCTATGGCAGAGTCATATACAAAGATCAACCCTGACGTACCAAGGGATATTCCACCAAGGTCCTGCGAAACTCCACCAGTTATCATGTTGCTTCCTTCTATGACAACATGTTCTGTAGCATGATAACCGCTTGCTTCTACATATTCTTCATTTTCTGCTTTCTTTATTGTGTTTATTGGGCGTGGTGCTTTAAACACAATTCCCTTAGTGATGAAATCATACTCTAACGGTTTTTCTAAGAGTACTCTTTGTCCCTGTGTTACTTCGTAGCCAATCTCTATGTTGACATAACCATAGACTCTTTTTTGTATGTGTAGCTTACAAAATACAACTTCAATTCCATCTGCTTTTCTTTTTTCATAAACTGTTTCAATTGTTGGCCATTCCTCTGTAAGTGCTTTGGTGTAATACGGATAATCTTTTGGAAGATATTCAAGTTTTGCATACATTTTTTCTGGATAGCCAAGCTCTTTTACTTTGTATCTTGTTCCGGCAAGAAAATAGACTGCTGACTCATGTAGCTCCTCAAGTGCAATTGGTAAAACACGCTCACCCACTTTCTTGCCGTTTAAAAATATGTCAATTGATTTTCCAATTCCCCTAATGCTATAGTCATTTAGTAAAGATTCGATTTGGATATAGTTCGGGACATATCTGTTTTCAATAAGAGCAAGATTTCCAACAGCTACATGTTTTTCAATTATATCAGCAGGTTCTTTGAGCTCATGCTTTGCTATGGGCTTGTCACAAGCCATTGCAAGAATCTGAAATTCTTCCACAAAGGGATTTTTTGGATCGATATAGATCTTTTCTACATCCTCAAAGTAGTCGCTTGGATGGTTTTTGTAATACTGTGAAATGGGATCATTTCCAAGAACCAAAAAT
>JBQTIK010000157.1:0-1661 GCA_052388195.1 Nitrososphaerota archaeon
GAATCGGCTGCTAAAAGACTAAATTATACACGCTTGGCAGAATTTCGAGAGGGTTCGTAGCTCAGCCAGGTAGAGTACCGGACTTTTAATCCGGCTGTCCGGGGTCCGAATCCCCGCGAACCCGCCACTCCCTAGGTTCATTTCTGAGACTCGGATTGTCGCAAAAGCACATCGTCGATTTTCTCAACTGTTGGAGATCATTGTAATGGTAAGAATCATCTCAAAGAATTAATGACTAGATTTAACGCGTTTTGAATTACACCTTTTTACCTTTGAAATTTTGTTTTTGGTGTAATTTTCTGAATTCCATTGCTTTTGCAGGATCATTGAACGTTATTACATATTGACTGAAAACGCTATTCCTTCCCAGCAGGATCATTTTCTCCACATCTTTACTAGAAGCAGACTTTTCTGGAATTGCCGTTTCAACGTCACCTATTGGAATGTGTATTCCATCATAGATTAGTTCCACATAGATAGTAGTCCTATATGTGATGAAATCCTCAGACGCACTTTTGCTCGTCTTTTTTGTCTTTTCGTCAAGATCTAGTTTGAGAATTTCTGCTATTTGCCTTGGAATGAAAGTAATATCTGCTCCAAAATCAACAAGGCCGTAGACACGCATTTCAGGGTTTGTATCTAGGTTTTTTACTCCAGAGTTTTTCCTAAACACAACTTCGATTTTTGGCCTTGCAGTTACTTTGTCTTGGTTAGTTTCAGGGTCTTTTCCGTGATCGTTATAGTATTTGTAACGAAGCTTCTCAAATTTTCTGCCACGAAACAAGTCGGTATTCTATAACAGAAGTGTTTCTGTTTCGTTTTTTTCAGGAATTCGTTTAAAGAGGGGAGTTCTGGTTTTTGATTGTTTTATTGCTTCTGCATAAACGTCTTTTAATTCAGTACCCTCTGCAATTATTTTATTATCTAAGATAGCAATCCATTTTCCTCTGTATTGGTCAAGATTCTGCACAGATAGTAAATGCTGACTTTCCACGCTAGTCATATTCACTATATGGTGCGACGAGAATTAATTAATGCTTTACTATGATTTTCGACCAATCTGAGAACAATTACCAACGTTTTGAGCAGTAGGCTTTTCGGCGGTTTTTATAGTATCTTCATTCCGTGTACTTCAAGTTGATTTTTTCTATTTTTGTAATCTGGCATCAATTTGTGCTTGGAGTGCCTGAAACGGTTGTCCGTTTGGTTGTGGGGCTGCAAATGCGAATGCAAATGAAGTTGTTGTACCTAGAATGATAATTCCCATCATGGCAAATGCGGTTGTTGATTTTGTCATTATGAGGTGGATTGACTGATATTATTTAATAATGATCACACTGAATTTTTTATATTAAAATCTTAAATGAAGGAATGACGTATTGGAGTCATGGAAGAAGTAGTTCCACAATGCCAGTGCCCTCCTGGCTCTGAAAGCTACGTCAACGAAGACGGTATGAACATCTGCCTTTCTTGTGGCGGCTGGGTACCAGCCAAATAGAGCGCAACATCCAAAGAGCCGTTTCTGTAAGACTGGCAGACTATTTTGTCAGGACTCGTATTTTTTGAGACAATTGCTCAGTTGTCGAAGAGATGTTACCGGTCCTTTTCTTCATGCTTGCCCGGTATTTTCGGATCTTTGCGTTTCGGCTCGTAATCATTTT